>JAOTYQ010000189.1 GCA_029861725.1 Acidimicrobiia bacterium
GGAGCCGCCGGCCGCCGTATGGTCTCGGTGTGAGCGAATCCTTTCCCCGCCGGTACGCCAGGACCCAACGCTTCACCCTCGGCGCGCCCCGCAACCTCCGACTCGGCCGCGACGGCGCCCGCGCCGCATTCCTCCGCTCGGGAGCCGGCGACGACCCGGTGAATGCGCTCTGGGTGCTCGACATCGCGACCGGAACCGAGACCCTCGTTGCCGACCCCGCCCGCCTGCTCGCCGTCGACGAGGCCGACCTGCCGGCGGCCGAGCGGGCCCGCCGCGAACGAGCCCGGGAGGGAGCATCGGGCATCGTCTCCTACGACGCCGACGACGACCTCACCGGCGCCGTGTTCGCGCTCGGGGGCCGCCTGTTCCGGGCCGATCTGATCAACCACACGACAGCAGAGCTCGTGGCGGAACGCGGTGTGTACGACCCGCGACTCGACCCGACCGGTACCTGGGTCGCCTACGTCGTCGGTACGAGCCTGCGGGTGACCGACGGCAAGTCCGACCGTGAGCTGATCAGCGAATCCGGCGACACGGTGAGCTGGGGTTCGGCCGAGTTCATCGCCGGCGAGGAGATGTTCCGCACGAGGGGCCACTGGTGGTCGCCCGATGGCAGTCGTGTCCTGGTCGAACGGGTCGATGTCGCCGATGTCGCCGTCTGGTACGTGAGCTCGGTCACCGACCCCGCCGCCGAGCCCCGACCCATGCGGTACCCGGCAGCCGGCACCGACAATGCAGCCGTCTCGCTCGCGGTCATCGGCCTGGACGGCACCCGGGTCGACATCGACTGGGCGCAGGACGAGTTCGAGTACCTGGCCGAGGTGATGTGGCGCTCCGACACCGAGGTGACCCTGACGGTGCAGACGCGCGACCAGCGCACCCTCGCCGTCCTGGGTGCCGACGCCACGACCGGCGCCGTGACCGAGCTGGCCCGGGATCACGACGACCGGTGGGTCGAGCTCGTCGACGGCGTGCCGAAGTGGGCAGGCGATGCGCTCGTGACGGTGGCCGACCGTGACGGCGCCAGGCGCCTCCTGGTCGACGGCGTACCCGTCACCCCGGTCGACATCCAGGTGCAACGGGTGGTCCATGTCGGCGACGACCACGCGGTGGTCGTCGCCGCCAGCGAGCCGACCGAGAGTCAGGTGTTCCGGGTCGGCTTCGACGACGAGATCGTGCCGCTGACGGTGGGCGAGGGTGTGCACGGGGCGATCGCGTCCGACGGGGCGCTCGCCATCACCCACGCCTCGCTCGTCCGCACCGGCACTCGCACCCGCGTCGGTCGAGGCGACGGCCGGACCATCGAGCTCGTGTCCCATGCCGCCGACCCCGGCATCGAACCGAACGTCGAGCTGCTGCGGCTCGGAGATCGCGAGCTTCGCGCCGCGCTCGTCATGCCCCGCGACCACCGGCCGGGTCGGCGGCTCCCGGTGCTGCTCGATCCCTACGGCGGTCCGCACGCCCAGCGGGTCGTCCACTCCCGCAACGCCTACCTCGCGTCGCAGTGGTTCGCCGACCAGGGCTTCGCCGTGCTCATCGTCGACGGCCGGGGGACTCCGTCCCGGGGCCCGGCGTGGGAACGAGAGGTGTGGGGCGACCTGGCGTCGGCGCCGCTCGACGACCAGGTCGAGGCGCTGCACGCCGTGGCCGCCGACAACCCCGATCTGGATCTCGACCGGGTCGGCATCCGGGGGTGGAGCTTCGGCGGGTACCTGGCCGCGCTCGGGGTGCTCCGCCGACCCGATGTCTTCCACGCCGCCGTTGCCGGTGCCCCGGTGACCGATTGGCGCCTCTACGACACCCACTACACGGAGCGGTACCTCGGTCACCCCGCCGAGGACGCCGGCAGCTACGAGCGCACGGACCTCACCGCGGACGCTGCCGGGCTGACCCGGCCACTGCTGTTGATCCACGGGCTCGCGGACGACAACGTCGTGGCCGCCCACACCCTCCAGCTGTCCCAGGCGCTGCTCGAGGCCGGTCGGCCCCACGAGGTGCTGCCCCTGTCGGGGGTCAGCCACATGACGCCACAGGAGGTGGTGGCCGAGAACCTCTTGTTGCTCCAGGTCGAGTTCCTGAAACGGTCGCTGAGCCGGTGACCGACCGCCGAGCAATCGGCGTCAGGTCAGCACCCGTGCCAGCAGGATCAACGCCGAGACCGCCGACAGCGTGAGCACGGCCTCCCGCAACCAGGTTCGATCGAGGTAGGGCCTCGCGAACTTGGCCAGCACGGCGCCGGCCACGACGCCCGGCACCATTGCCGTCCCGTACCCGAGGTCGGCTTCCGTCATCTCCCCCGACAGCAGGAGCAGCCCGATCGAGAGCGCGATCCCGGGCATGAAGAACGCGCTCATCGTGCCCCGGAGTCGATCCCCGGGCTCGCGCTGGTAGACGACACCCATCGGCGGGCCACCGATTGCGGTCGTCGTGCCGCCGAAACCCGAGAGCGCACCGGCGGCGACGAGGGACGCCAGGGTGCGGGGAACCGCGGGTGCGAACACCGACGCGGCGACGCTCGAGAGCACGATGACGGCCAGCAACGCCCCGATTGCGTCGGTCGACCATGCCGACACCGCCAGCACACCGAGCACCACACCCGGCACCCGTCCGCACAGCGCCCACCCCACCTCGCGCCGCAGTACCTCGTGACGGTGCTCCCACGCGAGCAGCGACGCCAGGGCCAAGGCCGGAACGAGCAGCGGGCCGGGGACGAAGTCGACGTCGATCAACACCACGATCGGCGCGATGAGCGCGTTCATGCCGAAGCCGACCGTCCCCTGGACGATCGCGCCCGCGCCCATGAGCACCGCGGCGATGACCAGCTCGAGCGCGGTCACGGGGCCAGCACGACAGGACGCCAGTCGAGCACGCCGACCGGCTGGTCGAGACCATCGCGGCGGGCCTCGACCTCGACGCGGAGTGCGAGGATCCGGCCGCTCCCAGCCAGGGACGAGTCGGTGAGCGTCGTCGTGAACGACAAGACGTCGTCCTCGAAGACCGGGCCGGTGTGATCGCAGCTGTGCCAGCCGATCACCGTTGCGATGTTGGGGATGAGCCGTGTGACCGATGCCTGGGCGAGACCGATCGTGTGACCGCCGTACACGAGTCGCCGTCCCCGCTGACCGAAGGCCGGGTCACGGTGGGCGATCGCCTGATTCTGCGTGAGGCGGACCAGCTCGAGCGCGCCCGACACGGTGTCGCCCATCGGGTCGGTGCTGGACTCACCGACGTCCCACTCGACCGGCGCGCCGAGTGGACCGAGTTCCCACGACGGTGCGAGGTCGGCATACCCGTCGAGATCGAGCTCGCCCTCCGCGGTGCCGATGTCGTCGTCGTGCCCGGTCTCGGTGTCGTCGCGGAGCGGCAGCATCGGACAGCGCTCGTAATCGGCGACGACGCGGTCGTTCTGGTCCACCGTGCGGATTCCGAGCACGGCGGTACCGCGGGGTGGCCGGCCCGGCTTGCGGCTGTTCTCCCGCAGCGCACGGATCTCGACGGTGCTCCGCAGCGTGTCGCCGACGCGGACCTGCCGCAGCAGTCTGACGCCGCGGTAGAAGAGGTTGGCGATGACCCGGCGGGTCGCAACGGTGCTCTGGCCGATCGACACGTGCAACACCAGCGCCGGATTCACGATCGCGCCGGGCTCGCCCGTGACGGCCTCGGCGAGGGGTCGAGACAGGACCAGTGGTGACGCATCTCCGGTGATCGCCTGATAGACCGCCGCCATCTCGGAACCGACGGTGATCGCCGGTGCCGGATCGAGCACCTGTCCGACGTGGAGGTCGTCGAAGTACGGCCCATCGGTCGGCATCGTCCCAGCCTATGGGCGCCATCGGTCGACCTCGGTCCCCCCGCCCGTCACCCCACCCACGATCTACGGTGAACGGGCAAGCTCTCGCCCCGAGGAGCGCTAGTGGAGCTGAAGACCATTCGCTACGAGGTCGCCGATCAGGTCGCCACGATCACCCTCGACCGGCCCGAGCGGCTCAACGCGTGGACCGGCCGCATGCATGCCGAGTACCGGTGGGCGATCGACCAGGCCGAGGTCGCCGCCGACGTTCGCGTCATCGTCGTCACCGGCGCCGGGCGCGGCTTCTGTGCCGGCGCCGACAGATCCGCCCTGCAGACCCATCTCGACCGAGGTGGTTACGACAGCGGGCTCCCCGCCACGATCTCGACACCCGGCTACGGCGTCCGGCCCGAGTTCGACTGCGACTTCGCCTTCCACTTCGGCCTCTCGACGCCGACCATCGCGGCCATCAACGGTCCTGCGGCCGGCGTCGGCCTGGTGCTCGCGTGTTACTGCGACCTCCGCTTCGCCGCCGCGGGGGCGAAGCTGACCACCGCCCACGGCAAGCTCAACCTGCCGGCCGAGTACGGCTTGTCGTGGCTGCTCCCCCGCCTCATCGGGCTCACACGCGCCAACGACCTGCTGCTGACCAGCCGCGTGTTTCTCGCCGAGGAAGCCGCACAGATCGGGCTCGTGAACGCCACCGTGGACGGCGACGAGCTCCTCGATCACACCTACGCCTACGCCGCTCGCCTCGTTGCCGACGTCTCACCACGGTCGGCCGCCGAGACCAAACGTCAGATCTACACCGACCAGCTCCGTGATGTCGGCGCCTCGGTGGCCGAGGCCCAGGCCCTGCTCGACGACATGGTCCGGGAGCCCGCGTTCCGACGCGGGGTCGCCGCGCTGCTCCGAAAGGAGTCACCACACTTCGACGACCGGTGACAACGCCGCGGGCCCGCGAACCGGTCGTTCAGAACCGGACGATCCAGATGAGCCACAGGAACGTGCCGACGCCGAATGCGGCCATGACGTCGGTGCGCAGCGTCTCGAGCTGCAACCGGCCGCTGCGACGGAACCGCAACCACGCCACCCCGGCCAGGCTGAGGACCCAACACACCAGCAGCACACGTCCCATCGCCCTTGTGTAGCGGGCCGTGCCACAGCCACCGCGGCAATCACATATCGCCGGCACCGGCTTCTTCGCCGGACCGTGTCGATCTCGGTTACGTTCGCGCCATGATCGTGACCTACGAACGTGAGGGCCGCAACGCGGTGATCACCATCAACCGGCCCGAGGCCCGCAACGCCGTCAACGGCGAGGTCGCCGCCGGCATCGAAGCCGCCATCGACCGGCTCGAGGCCGACGACGAGGCATGGACGGGCATCCTCACCGGCGCCGGCACGGTGTTCTCCGCCGGCGCCGACCTCAAGGAGGTCGCCTCGGGGGGTGGCCGGAACCTCGGCACCGAGCGAGGGGGCTTCGGCGGAATCGTCGTACGAGACCGCACGAAACCCATCATCGCCGCCGTCGACGGACCAGCCGTGGCCGGCGGCTGCGAGATCGCGCTCGCCTGCGATCTGATCGTCGCGTCGACGAACGCACGATTCGGCCTGCCCGAGGTCAAGCGGTCGCTCGTCGCCGGCGCCGGCGGCCTGCAGCGGCTCCCCCGTGCTCTGCCCTTCAACCTGGCCATGGAGCTCGCGCTCACGGGCGACACCATCGATGCCGAGCAGGCCCATACGCACGGCATGGTCAACGTCGTCTGCGCCCCCGGAGAAGCCCTCGCCGCCGCAGCCGCATTGGCCGACAGGGTGAACGCGAACGCCCCGTTGGCCGTGCGCGAGACCCGGAACCTGGTCCGTTCGGGCGCCACCCAGGACACAGTCGACGCGATCGGCTCGGCGACTCGGGCGATGGCGGCGCTCGCGGCCACCGACGACTGGGCCGAAGGTCCACGCGCGTTCATCGAGAAGAGACCACCCGTCTGGACAGGTCGCTGACCTGCGATAAGGCCGGCCCTGAGTCATCCGGATCAGCCAGAGTAGGACAACCGGGGCAATTTGCGGGTACGATCGAGCCGCTTCCGATGACGAGTGATCATCGGGTGAATTCACGAACGTAGGGAGTGAGAGATGACACGAGCCAAGTTGCTCATGGTCGGTCTGGCAGTCGGACTGTTGGCAATCTTCGCCGCACCAGCTTCGGCTCAGGACGGTCCGGCGATCACCGTCGATCCGCCGTCGGTCGATGCCGCAGGCGAAGCGACGTTCATGGTGACCGGTACCGGCTTCACACAACCGGCTCTATTCGTCCTTCCCTGCACCATTCCCGAAGGCGGCCCCGAGGCTGTCGGCCAGGACGACTGCGACCTCGCCAACCTGTTGCCGGTCACCGTCGCCGACGGCGGCTTCGGCCCCGTCGAGGTCACCTTCGACATCCCGGCCGAAGGCCTGGTCGTCGTGGCCGCTGATGCCGGTCAGATCGAGACCGCAGCTGCCGTGATCACCGTCGGCGAAGCCGCTGCTGACGAGACCACCGACGACGAAGCCACCGACGACGAAGCCACCGACGACGAAGCCACCGACGACGAAGCCACCGACGACACCGCGGCCGCTCAGGACGAGCTGCCCGAGACCGGCGCCGAGAGCACCCTGCTCGCCATCATCGGCGTGAGCGTTGCGCTCGCCGGTGCCATGGTCGTGGGTGCCAGCCGCCGCCTCGGCCGCGTCTGATCCACAACTACGAATTGTCGTGACCGATGCCGGGCCTTCGGGCCCGGCATCGTCGCGTCGGACCAGGGGGATCTCCATGAGGCTCGGGCTCGCCCTGCCGTGGGACGGCGCCGGCGTCGCGATTCCGGTCGAGACCGTCAAGCTCGCCGAACGACTCGGCTTCGACTCGGTCTGGACCGCCGAGGCCTACGGCTCCGATGCTCTCACGCCGCTCGCCTTTCTCGCCGCGCACACCTCGCGCATACGGCTCGGAACCGCGGTCGTGCAGCTCGCGGCCCGGACTCCCGCGTCGACGGCGATGGCAGCAGCGACCATCGACGACCTCGCGGGCGGCGGGCGGACCGTTGTCGGACTCGGCGTGTCAGGACCGCAGATCGTCGAGGGCTGGTACGGCCAGCCGTGGGGAAGCCCGGTCGCCCGGATCCGCGACTACGTCGCCATCATGCGCAAGATCCTCCGTCGCGACGGCCCCGTCAGCCACGACGGAACCGAGATCAGCCTTCCGTTCACCGGCGAGGGGGCAACAGGTCAGGGCAAGCCGCTGCAGACCATCCTGCATCCCGATGCAGGGCTGCCGATCTGGATCGGCTGCGGGGGGCCGTCCAGTGTGAAGCTCACCGCCGAGATCGCCGACGGCTGGCTTCCGATGGGGCTCACCCCCGAGAGCTGGGAGCTGTACGAGCCCTGGATCCGCGAGGGGCTCGGCCGGGCCGGTCGATCGCTCGCCGAGATCGAGATCCAGGTCGGCTGTCATGTCGAGGTCGCGGACGATCTCGAGACGGCCTGGGCCCGCCGCAAGAAGATGATCGGGTTCTACGTCGGCGGCATGGGTTCGAAGACCCACAACTTCCACAAACAGACGATGATCCGCCGGGGATATCCCGACGCGGCCGACGAGATCCAGGAGCTCTTCCTCGCCGGACGGCGTGACGAGGCCTACGCCGCCGTACCCGACAGCTACATCGACGACATGGGGCTCTACGGCGACGAGCACCGCATCCGCCGGCGCTACCAGCGATATGTCGACACGCCGATCACCGGACTCACCCTGCAGGCCGCCGACCCGGCCACACTCGAGCTGATGGCCGACATCGCCGGCCTTTCCACCGGAGAGACACCATGAGCAACGTGATCCTCGTCGATCGTCCGGCCCCGTTCATCGGGCGGATCACGCTGAACCGCCCCGAGAAGCGAAATGCGATCGACACGGCCATGCGTTCGGCGCTGTTGGCCGCGCTCCAGTCCGCCGACAACGACCCCGAGGTCCGAGTCAGCATCATCCGAGGTGCCGGACCGTGTTTCTCCTCGGGCTACGACCTGAGCCGGGGACTCATGGACGACCCGCCGCATCACACCGCGCCCGGCGACGGTCAGTGGGCCCGCCACGTCACCGACAGCTGGCTCTCGCTGTGGGATCTCGCCAAACCGGTGATCGCCCAGATCCACGGCTACGCCATCGCCGGCGCGTCCGAGCTCGCCGCCGGCTGCGATCTGGTCTATGTCGCCGAGGACGCCCGGATCGGCCACCCGGTGGTGCGGGTGATGAGCCCGCCCGACTTCAACTACCACCCCTGGCTGGTCGGGTTCCGGAACGCGATGGAGCTCATGCTCACCGGCGACTCGGTGTCGGGCATCGATGCCGTCGAGATGGGTTTCGCGAACCGGGCGTACCCGGCCGACCAGCTCGACGACCGCGTTCTCGAGGTGGCCGGGAAGATCGCGGCCATCAGCCCCGACCTCGCCCAGCTCAACAAGCGGGTCGTGCACCGGGCCATGGAGGCCATGGGCGTCCGCACAGCCATCCGGGCGTCGACCGAGCTCCAGGCCCTGGCCGGTCATCAGGAGTCGGTTCAGGCCGCGCGGGCCAACGCCCTCGAGGCCATCAAGGGCGCAGTCGACCGGCCCGACGGGGCCGACGACGACTCAGGCTGAGCCGACCTCCACGACCGCCTTCCCGTACACGCCGCGATCGGCGATGGCCTGGAGTGCCTCCGCGGCCCGCTCGAACGGCGTGGGAGGGAACAACAGTGGGTCGACGGCACCGGCTCGGGCCAGGTCGAGGACGTTGCGCATCTGGCGATCGAGCGACTGCGGGTCGCGGCCGAGCGAGGCGCCCCAGTGCACGCCCACCAGCGAGTAGTTCTTCAACAGGATGTGGTTGGCAGGCGCGTCGGGGATGCCGGCGACGAAACCGATGACGAGCAGACGGCCGTCCCAGGCCATGCAGCGTCGGACCTGGTGGAACACGTCGCCGCCGACGGGGTCGTAGGCCACGTCGACGCCCTTGCCATCGGTGGCCTCCTTCACCGCGTCGACGAACTGTGGGACGGCACGGTGATCGATGACCAGATCGGCTCCGAGCGAGTGGCAGTACCCCGCCTTCTCCTCGCCGCCGGCCACCGCGATCACCCGGGCCCCGGCAGCCTTGCCGAGCTGGATCGCGGCCGAGCCCGTACCGCCGGCGGCACCGGTGACGAGAAGCGATTCGCCCTCGGCGATCCGGGCTCGGTCGTGCAAGGCGAACCACGTCGTGCCGTAGTTGATGGGCAGCGCCGCCGCCTGGGCGGACGTCAGTGAATCGGGGACCGGCCAGCTCCAGTCGGCCGTGAGCGTCGCCTGCTCACGCAGACCCCCGCCCATCCCGAAGACGCGATCGCCGATTCGGTGGCGGTCGACCCCGTCGCCGAGAGCGCGGACGACGCCGGCGCTCTCGCCGCCCGGCGTGAACGGTGGTGTGGTCGGTATCTGGTACTTGCCCTGGCACTGGAGGACGTCGGGGAAGGCCAGCCCGACCGCCTCGACATCGATGACGATCTCGCCCGCTCCCGGTTCGGGGATCTCGGCCTCGTCGATCTGGAGCTTGTCGATCGGATCGCCGACCTCGTGGAGCTGCCACAGTCGCATGCGGGCGACCGTAGCGGTGCCGGCCCGGTCGGGGCGAGGTGGGGCCAGGCGCTAGCCCACCTCGACCTCGGTGTCGACATCGAGATCGGGGCGAACGATGACCACTGGGCATGCGCCGTGATGGGCGATCTGTTGACTGACCGACCCGAGCAGCAACCCACGGAACCCGCCCCTCCCCCGCGAGCCGACGACCAACATGTCGGCGTCTTCGGCTGCCCGGATGAG
>JAOTYQ010000190.1 GCA_029861725.1 Acidimicrobiia bacterium
CTGCGCGCCCAGGGCAACCACATCCTCCAGGGCTACTGGGACAACCCCGACGCCACCGCCCAAGCCCTCGAGGGTGGCTGGTTCCACACCGGCGACGGTGGCTACGTCGACGAGGAGGGCTACTACTCGATCACCGACCGCAAGAAGGACGTGATCATCTCGGGTGGCGAGAACGTGTCGTCGATCGAGGTCGAGGACACCCTGTTCTCCCACCCCGACGTGGCCGAGGTGGCGGTGATCGGTGTGCCCGACGAGAAGTGGGGCGAGACCGTCAAGGCGCTGGTCGTGCTCACGGAGGAATCGACGTCGACCGAGCGGGAGCTGATCGACTACTGCCGTGACCGCCTCGCCCACTACAAGTGCCCGACTTCGGTCGAGGTGCGGGATGCGCTCGACCGGACCGCTACCGGGAAGCTCCAGAAGTATAAGCTCCGGGCGCCCTACTGGGAGGGCCGCGAGAAGCAGGTCAACTGAGCGCCCGTCTCCGGTCCTCGCTTCGGCCTCCTCCAATGCTGCGGGCCCGAGACTCCCTCCTCGTCGCGGTTGCGGTCGGCGCGGCAGGCGGGGCCTGTAGTGGCCAGACGTTCACACGGGAACAGGCCGTGGAGAGCTTCCAGGAGGCCAACGCCGAAGCCACCGTCGACCAGGCGGACTGTGTGGTCGATGCGCTGATCGAGCGTTACGGGCTCGATGAGTTGGGAGCTCAGCTCGCAGCCGAGCCGCTCGACGCCGACTTCGAGGAGGCACAGTTCCGCGAGATGTTCGTGTGCGACGTGGCCGGGGATTGGCGGCAACAGATCACCGATCAGTTGATCGAGAACGGAGTCCGTGAAGCCGACGCTCCCTGTGTGTCCGACGAGCTGTTCGTCACGATGGACGACGACGACATCGACGTGCTGCTGTCGGGCGAGCTCACCGACTCCTTCGCCGACAAGTTCTTCGCAGCCCTGCTGAGCTGCGATGCTCTCGACCCATGACGCTGAACCGATTCGCCACCGACCTCATCGCCACGACCTGGCGGGACGATCTCATCCCGCAGCTGTGCCAGTACATCGAGATCCCGGCCCTCTCACCGGCCTTCGACCCCGACTGGGCCACCTCGGGCCACATCGAGGACGCCGTCGCCCACGTCCGGGAGTGGATGGCAGCCCGGCCGCTGGAGGGGATGACCGTCCAGGTCCAGCGACTCGAGGGCCGCACGCCCCTGATCGTCGCCGAGGTCGAACCGTACGGACCCGACGGCAGAGACGGGCCGGCCGTGCTGCTCTATGGCCACCTCGACAAGCAACCGGAGATGGAGGGCTGGCGAGACGGGCTCGGTCCGTGGAAGCCGGTTCTCGACGGCGACCGCCTGTACGGGCGGGGAGGAGCCGACGACGGCTACGCCGCCTACGCCTCGATGACCGCACTCGAGGCCGTGCAGCGGAGCGGCGGCTCCCACGGCCGCTGCGTCGTGCTGATCGAGGCATCGGAGGAGTCGGGTAGCCCCGACCTACCGGCCCATGTCTCTGAGCTCACCGACCGACTCGGCGATGTCGACCTCGTCATCTGCCTCGACTCGGGATGCGCAACCTACGACACGCTCTGGCTGACCACGTCGCTGCGGGGCCTGGTCGACGGCACACTCACCGTCACGATCCTGACCGAAGGGGTGCACTCTGGCGGAGCGTCGGGCCCGGTCCCGTCGTCGTTTCGGATCATGCGCCAGCTCCTCGACCGGATCGAGGACGCCGCCACCGGTGCCGTGCTCGTTCCCGAAGCCACCGTGGCGATACCCGATCACCGTGTCGACGAGGCCGCGGCGATGGCCGCCCTCCTCGGCGGGGGCGACGAGGGCGCCGGCGAGCGGTTCCCGCTCGTGCCGGGCGCCCGCACCACCTGCGACGGGGCCGAGGCGCTGCTCGCCAGCACATGGAAGCCGACCGTGTCGTACGTCGGTGCCGACGGCCTGCCGCCGACAGCCAAGGCGGGCAACGTGCTCCGCCCGATGACTGCGATCAAGATCTCATTGCGGCTGCCGCCGACGGCCGACCCGGCTGCGGCCCAGATCGCGCTCCGGGCGAGGCTGACCGACGACCCGCCGTACGGCGCCACGGTTACCTTCGGCCGCTCCGAGGCCGCCCCCGGCTGGAACGCCCCCGCCCTCGAGCCGTGGCTACGGGCCGCCCTCGATGAGGCATCAGCGTCGGTGTTCGGCGGCCCGGTCCAGCTGATGGGTGAGGGCGGCACGATCCCGTTCATGGGGATGCTCGGCGACCGGTTCCCGGCGGCCCAGTTCGTCATCACCGGGGTACTCGGCCCGGGATCGAACGCGCACGGTCCCAACGAATTCCTCCACCTGGCCTACGCCGAGCAGCTGACCTCCGTCATCGCCAACACCCTCGACGCCCACGCCAGCCGTCAGCGCGGGGCGTAGAAGTTCTGGACCGCCCACGACTGGTCACCGACGCGGAGCTCGCCGGCACCGACGTGGGTGAAGCGCCCGGTGACGAGCGAGCAGTAGTGGCCGGTCTCGGACTCCCGCCACCCTTCGAAGTGGATGCGGGCCGCGTCGGCCGGCGGGAACCCGGAGAACCAGGCGATGTTCTCGCCCCACGCGGTCATGTCGATCCCCAACCGGTCGTAGATCTGCTGCTGTGAGGTGCTCGGGCGGTGGAGGAACCTCTGGCGTTGGTGCATGTCGATCGCCCAGTCCCGCGCCATCTCGACCGCTACGACCTCGCTCGGGGCGAGCGGTGGCACCGGCTCGGGATGACCCGAGATCGGATCGAGGGAGATGTCGTAGAACGGCTCGTCGACGCACGCCGGCATCGGAGCCCGTCGGGCCAGGAGGCCCGACGGGCTGGCCCGCAGCTCGTTCGTCAACCTGATGATCTCCAGTTCGACCGGGGACAACGGGCTTGCGGCCCTTCTCGCGCCAGCCAGCGTGCCGTCGAGGCTCCGTACCTCGTCGCCCGTGCCTGCGCAGATGTCGAGCTGACGGTAGGCACCACCGTCGACGAAGTGTCGACCGGCTGGGGCTAGCAAGACCAGCACGTAGCAGCCGGGGTCGAGATCGAAGCCGTAGCGACCGCCCGGACCGGTCGTCGTCGAGTGCTGGTAGGCGCCCCGGCTACCGTCGCCGGCAGCGGCGAACAGATCGACGGCGACTCCCTCGGCACCGGCCGCCGTCTCATCGGCCACCCTGCCACCGATCCGAGCGCTCGTCGCCGCGTCGACGACGGCGTCGAGACCGACGACCCGGTCGCCGGCAGCGAGACAGGTCCCGATCTCGTCGTAGGACGCCCCACCGTCGAACCGGTTGCCCTCGGGGGCGATGAGCACGAGCCGGTAGCAGCCGGCGGAGGGCACGGCCAGGGTGTAGGAGCCGTCGGGCTCGGTGCTGGTCGAGGCGAGGTAGCCGGTTCGGCCGTCGCCGCCGGTGGCGTGGAAGAGGTCGATCGCGACCTTGGCGACCGCCTGGCCCGACTGGTAGGTAACCCGACCGCTCAGCGTGGCCACCGAGCTTCGCAGGAGCCCATCGACGGTCCGCTCGGCTCGGCCTTCGACCAAGCACACCGGGACCTGCACGGAGCGTCCAGTGCGGACGAACACCTCGCCCGCGGGAGCGACGAGGACCACGACGTAGCAGCCGTCTCGGGCCGGGAAGCGGTAGCTGCCGTCGGCGGCCGTCGTCGTCGATCCGAGGTAGCGGTCCCGCCCGCCGTTGGCCTGTGCGGTGAACACGTCGACGGCGACCCCGGCGACGAGATCACCGTCGTCGTAGGCGACGACTCCACCGAGCCGGCCAGGCGGGAGCTCGTCGACCGAGCGGCTGGAGGCCGGGGGGACGAGCAAGCCGACGCCGAGGACGATGACGACGCAGGCGATGAGCACGTCTAGCCGGGCTCCTGCGACGACGACCTGCCGCTTCTGGAGCATGGTCGCCCTCCCAGTGGCATCGGCTCGTCAACTACCCCAGCCGGATCGTAACGGCGGCGGTCTTGCTGCCGTCGAGGCCGCAGGGGGTCGATGAACCCACCGACGTCGGCCCCCGGCAAGGCGATCTGCCCACCGCTCCAACGGTCGGGAGCAGCTTGGTCAGGAGGTGGAGATCAGAGCTTCAAATCGACCGGTCGGGACGTCTCGGCGTAGAAGTCGTTGCCCTTGTCGTCGATCACGATGAAGGCCGGGAAGTCCTCGACCTCGATGCGCCAGACGGCCTCCATGCCGAGCTCCGGGTACTCGAGCACCTCGACCTTGCGGATCGAGTCCTTGGCCAACCGGGCGGCCGGCCCACCGATCGAGCCGAGGTAGAACCCGCCGTGGCGCTTGCACGCGTCGGTCACCTCCCGACTCCGGTTCCCCTTGGCCAGCATCACGAGCGACCCCCCGGCCGCCTGGAACTGCTCGACGTAGGAGTCCATCCGACCCGCGGTCGTCGGTCCGAACGAGCCAGAGGCGTAGCCCTCGGGAGTCTTGGCCGGCCCCGCGTAGTAGATCGGATTCTCCCTCAGGTACTCCGGCATCGGCTCGCCGCTGTCGAGCCGCTCCTTGATCCGGGCGTGGGCGATATCGCGGCCGACGACGAGCGTGCCGGTGAGCGCCAACCGGGTCTTGACCGGGTACTTGCTCAGCTGAGCCCTGATGTCGTCCATCGGCTGGTCGAGATCGACGGCCACGACTTGGTTCGTCAACTGGTCGTCGACGATGTCGGGCAGGTACTTGGCCGGGTCGCGCTCGAGCGCTTCGAGGAACACCCCCTCAGCGGTGATCTTCGCTAGTGCTTGACGATCGGCCGAGCACGAGACCGCCACGCCGACCGGCAGCGACGCGCCATGGCGAGGCAGCCGGATCACCCGTACGTCGTGGCAGAAGTACTTGCCCCCGAACTGGGCGCCGATGCCGAACTCCTGGGTGAGCTGCAGGACCTCGGCCTCCATGTCGCGGTCGCGGAACCCGTGGCCGGACTCGGAGCCAGAGGAGGGCACCGAGTCGAGGTAGCGGGTCGAGGCCAGCTTTGCGGTCTCGACTGCGAGCTCGGCCGACGTCCCGCCGATGACGATCGCCAGGTGATACGGCGGGCAGGCCGACGTCCCGAGCAGCCGGAGCTTCTCGTTGAGGAACGCCCGCATGCTCTGCGGGTTGAGCAGCGCCTTCGTCTCCTGGAACAGGAAGCTCTTGTTGGCCGACCCGCCGCCCTTGGTCATGAACATGAACCGGTAGGCATCGCCCTCGGTAGCTTCGATCTTGATCTCGGCCGGGAGGTTGGTGCCGGTGTTGCGTTCTTCCCACATCGTCAGCGGTGCCATCTGGGAGTAGCGAAGGTTGGACTGCTGGAACGTGTCGAACGAGCCCTGGGCGATCGGGACCTTGTCGTTGCCGTCGGTCAGGACGTACTGGCCCTTCTTGGCCTTGACGATGATCGTGCCGGTGTCCTGACAGCCGGGCAGGACGAAGCCCGACGCGATGTTGGCGTTCTGCAGCAGCTCGGTGGCGACGAACCGGTCGTTGGCCGACGCCTCGGGGTCGTCGAGGATGGCGGCCAGCTGCTCGAGGTGACCGGGGCGTAGGAGGTGTGAGATGTCGCGTACTGCGGTGGCCGTCAGCGTCCGGATCGCCTCGTCGGTGACCTTGAGAAACGTGGTGCCACCGAGGTCGACCGTCTCGACCCCGTCCGTCGTGAGCAGGCGGTACGGGGTGGTGTCCTCGCCGAGCGGCAGCAGGTCGGTGAACGAGAATTCGGCCATCTCGTCACGCTACCTGGGCCCTCGATCGATGCCCCGAGAGGCGCTCGCCGGGGCACAGCCGTTGCCCTGGCTCAGCCCTTCCCATGACGGAGCAGGCGGCCGGGATGCTCGTTCGTCTCGGTGTCGGCGTCGATCGTGCGAACTCCGTTGACCACGACGGCCCGGTAGCCGCTCGCCCGTTGGATGCGGCGCCACTCGCCGCCCGGCAGGTCCTCGACGACTTCGCTCGGGCCGACGGCCAGCTCCTCCGGGTCGTACACGACGACATCGGCCGGGCCGCCGGTGCGGATCAGGCCTCGATCCTGGAACCCGGCCAGGTGGGCCGGGAGGGCCGACAGGCGACGGTGGGCCTCCTCGTAGGTGAGCCACTCCTTGTCCCGGACCTGCTCGGTCAGCGTCTCGGTCGGGTAGCGGCCGGCGGTGAGGAACTTGGTGTGGGCCCCGCCGTCGGACACGCCGAACAGCATGTGGGGGTACTGCACGATCTCCTTCAGCAGATCGGAGTCCCCCTGGGGCGGAGCGGTGAAGAACAGCGTCTTGAGCTCGTCGGTGACCGCGATGTCGAGCATCGCGTCGACCGGATGCTTGCCGGTGGCGTCGGCCACCTGTCGCACCGACATCTCCCGGAACCGCTCGGTCTCGGGGGAGCGAGGCGAGAGCACCGTCACCGTCTCCAGAGGTGCGGTGGCCACGTAGGGCAGGTTGTCCTTCAGGGCTTGACGACGGGCCGGGTCGCCCAGCTTGTGGAGCCGCTCCGCGACCGTGCCGGTCGTCGCCTCCATCCAGGCCTCGGCATCGTCGTAGAGGTTCCAGTCCTCGAAGGTGAAGGTGAACCCGGCGTCCGACGTCACTCCCTGCCCGTACACGGGGATCCCGCGCTCCCGGCACCGCTCGAGCCACTCGATCGCCCGGCGGTGGACATGGGGCTGGGCCTCGAACGCCTGGACGACGTTGTGGAGGAGCGGGCGGCCCGACACCGAGGCGATCTCCTCGAGGTGGGCGAGATCGTGGCGGATGTCGTCGGTGGTGAGCGTCACCTGCTGCACGCCCTGGTTGCGTTCGGCCAGCACCCGGGCGAACACCAGGCAGGTCTCGTCGTTCATCATGTCGGTCGGCATCGGCGTGCCGTCCCAGTCGCGCTGGACCGCCGCCGGGCCCGTCGGGGGGAGGCGCTGGGCCGACCATCCGCACCCACCCGCGTCCATCGACTCGTGCAGCAGCTTGGCCAGCTGGGCGTGCTCGTCGTCGGTCGGCAGGCGACCGGCCTTGGCACCGTCGAGGCCGAGCACTTGCACGAGCATCGGGCCAGCCGGGACGTAGGGCAGGATGTTCAGCGCCTTCGGGGTCCGGTCGAGGCTGTCGAGGTACTCGGGGAAGCTCACCCAGTCCCACGGCATCCCGAGACGCATCGAGTCGTAGGGGATGGCCTCGACCCGGGTCATCGACCTCATGGCGTACTCGCGTTGGTCCGGCTCGACCGGGGCGAAGCCGAAGCCGCAGTTCCCGATCGCCACCGAGGTGATGCCGTGCCAACCGGAAAGCGTGCAGTACGGGTCCCAGAAGACCTGGGCGTCGTAGTGGGTGTGCAGATCGACGAAGCCGGGGGCAACGTGCATGCCGGTGGCGTCGATGACCTCGGTCGCCTCGCTGGCGTCGACTCGGCCGATGGCGGTCACCTTGCTGTCGCTGATCCCTACGTCGCCCCGGACTCGGGGGGCTCCGGTCCCGTCGAAGATCAATCCGTCCTTGATGACGAGGTCGTATCGATCCGAGCCCATGGGCGTCCCTTTCGTCGCGGCGGTGCGGCCGCGGGTCTGCTGCTTCCGGATTCCACGCTAGTGATCGCCCGACGACGAGCGCCAAAGAGCACGGCCGGCCGGGTCGGCTTCGACGCCCCCGACGCTGCGAGAGCTACCGTTCGTCAGCGATGACTGAGATATCCGAGACGTTCAACCCGGCGGAATGGGAGCCGGTCGACACCTTCGACTTCACCGACATCACCTACCACCGGGCCCGTACCGTCGGCGCGGTACGGGTTGCGTTCGACCGGCCCGAGGTCCGCAACGCCTTCCGGCCCCACACGGTCGACGAGCTGTACCGGGCGCTCGACCACGCCCGCCAGACCAGCGACGTCGGCTGCGTCCTGCTCACCGGCAACGGACCCAGTCCGAGAGATGGTGGGTGGGCGTTCTGCTCGGGCGGCGACCAGCGGATCCGGGGCCGCGATGGCTACCGGTACACCGTGGCCGGGGCGGAAGGTGTGGCCGCCGAGGGGGCTGAGGCCATCGACCCTGCTCGGAGCGGTCGCCTCCACATCCTCGAGGTGCAGCGGCTGATCAGATTCATGCCGAAGGTCGTGATCGCGGTGGTCACCGGCTGGGCCGCCGGCGGAGGCCACAGCCTGCACGTCGTGTCCGACCTGACGCTTGCGAGCGCCGAGCACGCCCGGTTCAAGCAGACCGACACCGACGTGGCCAGCTTCGACGGCGGCTTCGGGTCGGCGTATCTGGCCCGCCAGGTCGGGCAGAAGAAGGCGCGGGAGATCTTCTTCCTCGGGCGGACCTACACTGCGGCCGAGGCCGAGGCCCAGGGTGTGGTCAACGCGGTCTTCCCCCACGCTGAGCTGGAAGACCAAGCGCTGCAGTGGGCCCGCGAGATCTGCTCGAAGAGCCCGACCGGCCAGCGCATGAGCAAGTATGCCTTCAACCTGATCGACGACGGCCTCGTAGGGCAGCAGGTGTTCGCCGGCGAGGCGACCCGCCTGGCCTACATGACCGACGAGGCAGTCGAAGGCCGTGACGCCTTCCTCGAGAAGCGCAACCCGGACTGGTCGCGCTTCCCTTGGTACTACTGACTGCCTTGGTGTTCCGAAGCGGCGGCGGGTAATAGTTGTGGCGTGAGCAATGATGATGCCCGAACCGTCGAGGTGCTGCTGGGCGAGGCCGGCCTGACCGACGTGCCACCCGAGGAGCTCGAGCGGCTCGCCCAGCTCTATCCGGCGCTACGCCGCTCGCTCGATCGGTTCCATGAGATCGACGCAGGTGACGAGGTGACCGCCGCCGTGTTCCGCGCCGAGGACGATCGTCGATGAGCGCCCCGTGGACGATCGCCAGCGCCGGGGACGCGCTTCGCGACGGCGAGCTCACTTCGGTCGAGCTCGTCACCCGGTTGCAGGGTGCGGCCGACGATCTCGACGAGACGCTCGGGACGTGGCTCGCTCGTTTCGACGAGGCCGCACTCGCCGCGGCAGCCGAAGCCGACGCCGAGCTGGCCGCGGGCCGCGATCGAGGCCCGCTCCACGGCATCCCGCTCGGCATCAAGGACATCCTGGCAACCGACGAGGGCCCGACGACGGCTCAGAGCCTCGTGCTCGACCCGACGTGGGGGGACCAGGGAGACGGGCCGGTCATCACCAGGCTCCGCGAGGCCGGAGCGGTGCTCATGGGCAAGACGACGACGATGGAGTTCGCGGTCGGTCGGCCCGACTTCTCCAAGCCGTTCCCGGTTCCCCGGTGCCCGTGGAACACGGACCGGTGGGCCGGGGGGTCGAGCTCGGGAACCGCCAACGGCATCGCATCCGGTCAGATCCTCGGCGGGCTCGGGACCGACACCGGGGGCAGCGTGCGGCTCCCGGCCGCATACAACGGGATCAGTGGTCACAAGCCGACGTTCGGGCTGGTGCCGAAGTCGGGCTGCGTGCCGCTCGGTCTCAGCTACGACCACATCGGCCCGATGGCCCGTTCCGCCTGGGACTGCGCTGCCATGTTGAATGCGATGGCCGGACCGCACCCATCGGACCGTACGACGGTCGAGCACCCGGCCGGGCCCGACGGTCACGACTACCTCGCCTCGATCGACCGTGGCGTCGAGGGTCTCACCGTCGGGGTGATCGCCAACGACCGGCTGGTCTCGG
>JAOTYQ010000794.1 GCA_029861725.1 Acidimicrobiia bacterium
GCGGACCAAGGTGGCGCTGGTCGCGGCCTTCGTCTTCATGGGTCTTTGGCACAACCTGTCGCCGTCGTTCCTCATCTGGGGGGTTGGGCACGGCCTCGGGCTCGGCCTGCTCCTGCCCTGGGCCCGCCGTCGGAACCTGCCACCGAAAGCTGTTCGCGTCGGATCTCTCGTCTGGGTCGTCGCCCTGTCGAGCGTCGCCCATGGAGTGTGGGCGTGAACGGGACACCACGTCACGGTCGGCTCTACGTCTTCATTCTCGCCATCGTGCTGCTCCTCTGGGTTGCCGTCGGCGACTTCGACGCGGTCGAGGCACCCTACGTCGGCTTCTGAACGAGGCGTCCTCCGATCCTCGCCCTCATGGTCACTACAGTTGGCCCATGAGCGGCGATCCCGATGATCTGCCCGAGCACGTGGTCGCCAACCGGCGCCACTGGGATGACACCGCCGACGAGTGGGTGGCGATGGGTGAGCGGGCCTGGGCCCACGACGATCCGTCCTGGGGCGTCTGGGGGGTGCCCGAGGCGGCGCTGGAGATGTTGCCCGCCGACATGACCGGTCTCGATGCCATCGAGCTGGGGTGCGGCACGGCCTACGTATCGGCGTGGATGGCGCGGCGGGGAGCCAGAGTGACCGGTATCGACAACTCCGAGGCGCAGCTGGCGACCGCCCGGCGGCTCGCAGCCGAGCACGGGATCGAGCTCACCCTGATCCACGGCAACGCTGAGACCGTCCCCGTGCCCGACGGGTCGTTCGACTTCGCCATCAACGAATACGGGGCGGCGATCTGGTGCGAGCCCGAGGCGTGGCTGCGGGAAGCACACCGACTGCTGCGGCCTGGAGGGCAGCTGGTCTTCCTAGCCAACCATCCGCTGGCGATGGCGTGTGCCCCCGAGAGCGGAGCCATCGTCGTCGACCGGCTCGTCCGCCCGTACTTCGGCATGCACACCCTCGACTGGAGGCATGTCGAGATCGACCCTGGCGGGATCAACTTCTGCCTCCCCGTCTCCGACTGGGTGGCGCTGTTCCACCGGCTCGGGTTCACCATCGACGACCTGCGAGAGCCCCGGGCGCCCGAGACGGCCGAAGGCGTCGAGTTCTTCGTCGACGCCGCCTGGGCCAGCCGCTGGCCCAGCGAGCTGGTGTGGAAGGTCCGCAGGCGCTGACCCGCTGTCGCCGCTCTGCGCCGAACGGTCCCGGGAGTCAGAACAGCTCGAGATATTCCTGCTGCTCCCAGTCCGTCACCGCCTCCGCTGCCTCCTCAGCGCTGATGCCTGCATCCTCCAGGTGCTGCTCATACCATCCGATCTCCGACTCCTTGAGCGTGATGATGAAGTCGACGAACTCAGCGCCGAATCGGTCGGCGTAGAGCGAGTCGTCCTTCAGGGCGGCGACGGCGCTCTTGAGCGACGTCGGAAGCGGCGGCCGACCGGTCTCGGCGTAAGGCTCTTCACTCGGCTCGCCAGGATCGAACATCCCTGTCATCTCCATGGCGAAGATCTTCGGATCGGTGTAGAGCCGGCGATGGACGCGGTGCTCCTGGACCAGATCGTCTCACGGGGCCCGGGCCGTGGACAGCCCAGCGTCGACGCCTTTCGCCCGAGCGTCCGTGTGGGCCACGGCCCAATCCTACGGCCGGGGTCTTTCGCCTCACGGTCAACAGGTGTCGAGCGACGCTGGACCTCGCGGGGAGCGCCCCGCGAGCGATTGGGTCGGGCCTGGTCGGCGATGCGAGACTCGGGGTAGTTCGCGAGGCAGGGGGAACGTGCCATGGCTGAGGTAGATCTGGTCGTCCGGGGCGGCGAGGTCGTCGACGGGACGGGGGCGGAGGCCCGGCGGGCCGATGTGGCCATCGACGACGGCCGGATCGTGGCCGTCGACGACCCCTACGGTGGTACCGGGCACCGGGAGATCGACGCCGAAGGCCGGATCGTCACCCCCGGTTTCGTCGACATCCACACCCATCTCGACGCCCAGCTGGCCTGGGACCCAATGCCGACGTCGAGCTGCTGGCACGGCGTGACCAGCGCAGTGCTCGGGAACTGCGGCGTGACGTTCGCCCCGGTGGCCGAGGGCGGAGCCGAGTTCCTGGCCGAGATGATGGAGAGCGTCGAGGACATCCCGCGCCGAGCGATCCTCGAAGGGATGCCGTGGGACTGGCGGAGCTACGGTGAGTATCTCGACTGGATCGAGCGGACCCCGAAGGGGATCAACGTCGGTGGCATGGTGGGCCACTGCGCCGTGCGGTTGGCGGCCATGGGGGAGCGGGGCATGGACGAGACCCCGTCGTCCGACGCCGACATCGCCGCGATGTGCGGGCTCGTCGACGAGGCGATGGCCGCAGGAGCGCTCGGCTTCTCCACGTCTCGCACGTTGCTCCACGTGGTCCCTGACGGGCGTCAAGTTCCGGGGACCTTCGCCGACGAGAACGAGCTGCTCGCATTCGGCGACGTGCTCGGCAAGCACGGCAAGGGGATCTTCGAAGCGGCGGCCCGGCTCGGCGAGCGGGACCGTGACTTGACCAACACCCGGGCCGAGGTGGCATGGATGGGTGAGGTTTCACGGCGGTCCGGCCGCCCGGT
>JAOTYQ010000795.1 GCA_029861725.1 Acidimicrobiia bacterium
GGGGCTACGCCCCGACCACCGACCCTACGCGCCCCAACCCGACAACGCGACCACTCATTTCACCCCAGTACACGCGCCCCCTGGAAGGCGGAACTGGCCGCCGCGTGACGCGAAGTGCCTGGTCACGAGCTCACGACCGAGATTTTCGGCCCCACAGGGTCTGCCCGCTCACGCCAGCTCGGTGGAGACCGCCGCAGGGGACGTTGCCTGCCACATCTCGATGAATCGTTCCATGGAGCGGGTGGCGGCGTCGGCGTCGCCGGTAGCCAGTACGTCGATGAGCAGACCGCGGGTGACGGCGACGCCGAGTCGAAGCTGGTCGGCGTCGTAGTCCTCGCTGAGCGTCTGGGCAACCGAGTTGGCCATCTCAAGCCAGGGGTCGGTGAGCCCCTCGCCTCCGGTCGCGGCAACGCATTCGAAGAAGAGACGCACGAACGGGCGCAGCTCGGGTGCTGAGACCCGGCGCCACAACGCCATCATGAGTTCGGTGGCGGTGGACACTTCTGCGGACAGTTCGACCAACAGGTCTCGCTGCGCGGCCTCGATGGTCTCGACAACCGCAGCGACCAAGCCGGCTCGCGACACGAAGTGATAGATCAGCATCCGGTGGCTGGTACCAGCCCCTTCGGCGATCTCTCTGAGGCTGCGGTCGGCGAGCCCCCCGGCCGCGGCCTCTTCGATGATCCGCTCGAGCAACGCCGATCTCGCAGTGCTCACGATTCGATTATACCAGATTATGTACCGTTTGGTACACTCGGGCACATGAGGATCGAGAACAGGATCGAGATCGATGCCCCAATGGCTGACGTGTGGGCTGTCACCATCGACGTCGAGGCGCTGCCCTCGATAACCCCCACGATGACCCGCGTCGAGAGACTCGATACCGAACCGCTCGACGTGGGGTCGATGATTCGGATCAAACAACCCGGCCAACGCGAACGGACCTGGACCGTCACAGAGTTCGACCAACACCGCCGCTTCACCTGGTCGACCCGGATCCTGGGGATGACGATGACGGCCACCCACCAGATCACCAGCCTCGACGACAGGACCGCGAACACGCTGGAGATCGAACTGGACGGTCCCATGGCCCGGGTCATCGGTCCGCTGCTCAAGCCGTCGATCCGCAAGGCCCTCGCAACGGAGAACCTCGGGCACAAGCGCGCTGCGGAGAGCCAGGCGCCGCCGGCCACCCAGCCGTAACCTGCTGGTTCTACCTCCGAGTGATCAGCGACCGGTCGTGCCGCAAATGAGCGGTCGATCACGAAACACCCAGGAGCCGGTCCGTGACATTGCACCATCCAGGGGCGTCAGCTACCCGGCTTCAGCCGGGCATATCCTCAGCGTCCTCGATCACGACGAACACCGGATAGTCAGCAGCCACGGCTTGGAACTCCTCGACCGGAGCGCCCTTCTCTACCGGGATGTGGGGCCGGCCGCCGGGCACCTTGTCGACGTAGCGGCGCAGGATCGGGCCCCGTTTCTCGACCGGCACTTCCTGCAGCGTGCACGCGCGGGCGCGTCGGCGTCGCAGCACGACCCGGCCATCGGCGGCCCGGACGTTGCGGACCCAAGCACACTCGCCGAGCATCGACACCAAGTACCAGCGGCCCTCGACATCGGCCATGCCGAGCGGGAAGCGCCGCAGCTCGCCACTGCGGTGTCCCGGCACCTCAAGGGTCACCCACCGCGTCGGCAACAGGCCCATCGAGTGCACTCCGGCCCAGAACCGAGCCATACGCCGCGCCGCAGCGTCTCCCCGGCCGGACGCGTACATCCGTCGGACTCGCTCGTCGGAGAACAGCTTCCAGCTCACTACCGGACATCCTGACACGACCAGCCGCAGGCTGGCCGACTCGCCCAGAGAGCACAGACGCCGGCGATGCTCATGCCCCCGTGATGTCGGCGACGACCTGCCGGGCGACCGCGGCGGCGCTGGCGATCGATGCATCCGAGAGGTGACCGACAGGACCGACCCAGTCGCCGGCGACAAACACGCCCTCTCGGTCAGGTACCGAGAAGTAGAACGGCGAGCCCATCCCATAGGCAAAGCGCCGGTCCGGTACCGGGAGCGCGGACAGCCCGACATCGAACACTGCGGCCAACGCCGGCGTGGCCGTCGCCGCCCACCCAGCCAGGTCCGCCGAGCCGGCCACCCGGGCTGCCGCATCTGGCGAAAGCCCGGCGATCACCACCCTGCGGGCGCTGAAGGACCGCTCCGGGGTGGGCACGATCCATCGCTCACCATCTGGCTGGATCGGACCGACCTTCGCATCGGCGACCATCACCGCCCCCCGCTCCTCGGCTCGCGCCTGCAGCGCCCGCGCCACCGAGAGCCAGCCGCCATCGACATAGAGAACACCACCGAACACCATCTGCAGCTGCCGCACTCCGACGTCGGCGGAGAGCTCGTCGAGATCGGCCACATAGGTCGCGACCCGCATCAAGCCACGGACGAGCTCGCGAGAGCTATCTCGCTTCAACGCGCCACGAACCCAGTCCTCCGATGTACGATCCGCCAGCGACGACGCGTCGACCGTGGCGATCGACGACAGCAACCGGCCCACTTCGAT
>JAOTYQ010000796.1 GCA_029861725.1 Acidimicrobiia bacterium
GTCATGCGACTGTTGATCCCTTCACTGATCGATAGTCCAATCCCCAGCTGGTCGGGCGGGAAGGACAGGACTGCGATGGGACCTGGTGCATCGGGCTCCTATTAGGTCACTGTCCGTCCGGCCAGCCAGGGCACCACGACGCCGGCTCAGGTGACCGACAGGTCAACGCACGGACACGTCGGTCATAGCAAGGGTCAGGCCACCCGAGCCACCGACGAGCGAGAGCCTCCCAGAGCCCAGTCACTCTCGCCACCACGATCATCGAAGTCATACGAATCGCCCCTCGAGCCGACCGAGGTGACGACGCCGTTGTCGGCAAGGCCCGAACCCTCCCGCCGCCATCTCGTCGTTTGAGTGGCGCAGGAGCTGCTGGAAGCAGCGGCCCGCAGCCCCGAGGCCTCCCGGTTGGTGGTCAAGGGGTCGGACGAGGTCACGCTGTGGCTGGAGCCGGCTGACGACCGCGAGTAGGTGATCAACATCATCCCGCCCAGGGTCTCCAGCGATCTCTTGGACGTCAGGAACGAGACTGGCGTCAGCATCACTGTCAAGGCTGGGTCGCGCCGACGTCCGGCCTCACCGAGACCGGACGTCGTTCGCGCTCTGGTCGCTTGCGGCCCGCTAGGGGAACAGCGCTGCGAAGTCGCTCCACGGAATCGTGCCACCGTGACCACCGGCGACCGTGTCGATCGTGAGACCGAGCTCGAGCACGCGGGGCACGATGGGGGCCGCGTCGGGTCCGGCCGGCAGGCCCGGGCTGAAGATGTCGACCACGAACAACACCCCTCCGGCCTCGACGATCATCAGGTCGCTGGAATGGTCGCTCTCGATCGTGTGCACGCCGACCGGGTTCACCGGGTCGTCGATCACGTAGCTTCCTCCGGCTGGGACCGTCGCAATCCGGCGGAGCACGCCTCTCGGCGGTTCGTCCCGATCGGGCACGACCGTCGATCGGGCCCGCATGACCTTGGCCCAGAATTGCTTCACGTTCTGGTGCACGACGATGTCGGCCCCGTTGTTGAAGAAGTAGCGAGCCCCGGCTGAGTGGTCGGCATGGAAGTGGCTGGGAACCACGTGGGCTACAGGCAGCCCGATGTTGGCGTCGATCCAGTCGACGATCGCGGCCGAGCGGACCTCGTCGAGGGGTGCCTCGACGACCGTGACTCCGCCTTCCTGGACGACGGCCAGGCTGTGATGCGTCCCGCCCGTGAGGTGGTACACGCCAGTGGCCAGCTCGGCACCGATCACGTTGGGCTGGAACCCGTCCCGGGGGAATCCGAGGGCAGCGAACGACTGGAGGTACTGGTGGTTGACGATGCCGCGCTCGGCCAGCACCGGGTCGAAGACCGGGGTGATTCCGGCCGGGAAGTCGAACAGATCGGGGGCAAGGGCAGGGTTGACCTCGATGCTGTTCCGAGTCTCCTCCTGGACGACCTTCCCCGCGTACCTGACGACAACCTCGGTCGGGAACTGGACCCCGTCGACCTCGGTCCAGTCGGAGTAGCGAACCTCCATCCGGGTGTCCCGTCGCAGCGGATCACTCTCGAGCATCCATACCCTGCTCGGTCGGCCAGTGGCCCGGTTGATGGCCATGTAGAGCGGGTGTCCGTCTATGTCGATCACCAGCAGACGCCCCTGAGAACTGGCGACGTCAGGATTGTCTGCGGCGAACGCAATCAGGAGTTGCGGATGCAAGAGCAGCTGGTGCAGCAGGGTCGAGACGTGCCGGTCACTCAGCATCGGCGCGGTGAACGGCGGGGCGAAGTTGTTGTCCTGACCGTCGAGGTAGCCGCCGTCTTCGGTGACGACCTCGGTGAGCGTGCGCGGGATCCCGACGAAGGACACCATGTCGGTGTCGAGCCGGAACGCCGCCTGGGACGGATCGACGCTCGTCGTCATCGTGTAGGGGCCGGGATATCCCGGAGGACCATCGGGATCGTCGCCTTCGTCGAGGGTTGCTCTGGTCCCCGACGACTCGATCCGGAGTGACGTCAGGTTGAGCAGGGCGTCCCCGCCCAAGCCCTGCACCGCTTTCTCCAGGTTGTCTTGGTGGCTGGCTTCGCTGGCGGGGGCCAAAACGGCCACCAACAACGCAGCGATGAGGCTCAGCCGAAGCAAGCCAGAACGGACGGTCATCTTGTCCCCCAATTTCTCGACGGTCGGGCACCACTAATTTTGCGGGCGCCGATGCCTCCGCACACTAGCGAGGACATCCTTGTTGTAAAAGGTTTGAGTAACACTTTTCCGGTCGTCGGCGTCCGTCTCCCGGGCGTCGCCTCCGCCCGTCGAGACCGGCCCTCCTTGCAGGTGTCCGGTCGCGCGTCGGCTCGCGTTCGTCGCTCATCAGCCGACGAGCGAGGTGTGCCTCGAGAGGATCTGTCCCGGCGACGACACGAACGCGGTGCCTCACTGGCCGAGGCTGCGCTGGCGACGCCGGTGTTCCTGGTGTTGATCTTCGCCGTCATCGAATTCGGCCAGTTGGCTCACGACAGCCTGGCCACGACGAACGCGACACGAGAGGGAGCGCGTGAGGCCCTCCCCGACCGCGATTTCGCCGTCGCTTCCACACCGTCG
>JAOTYQ010000797.1 GCA_029861725.1 Acidimicrobiia bacterium
GTCGACCACCTCGGCGAAGGCCGGGGTCGTGGGCTGGCGGGCCACGGTGAAGGTGTAGACGGTGCCCTCGCCGGACACCTCGGTCCACTCCAGCGAATCGGACAGGCAATGGGAGCAGCGGGCCCGGGGGTAGTACACCCAGGTGTCGCACTGCAGGCAGCGCTGGATCAGGACCCGGCCGTCGGCGAGCGCGTCCCAGAAGGGCTGTGAGGTCGGGGTGGGCACTGGGGTGATGGGCGTGGGGTGCATCTCAACCTCCCTGGAGCACGAGGGCGGTCTGCTCGCTGATGATGCCGCCATTGCCGGACACGAACATGGTGTCGGCCCGCCCCAGCTGGCGGTCGCCAGCCCGCCCCTGGATCTGGCGGACCGCTTCAGTGATATGGATCATCCCGCCCGCGGCACCGGGCTGACCGAACCCGAGCTGACCCCCATTGGTGTTCATGGGGAAGTCGCCGGCATAGGACAGATCGTGGTCATTCACGAATCCGATCCCCTCGCCCTTGCCGCAGAACCCGGCGTCCTCGAGGGTGAGCAGGACGGTGATCGTGTAGCAGTCGTAAAGCTGGCAGGCGTCGACGTCGGCCCGAGACACGCCGGCCATGGCGAAGGCCTGCTCGGCGGCGTGGGCGATGGGGGTGCGGATCATGTCGCGGGCGTAGCTGTGGGTCTTGTAAGCGAGGCGCTCGCCGAAGCCGGTGACGAACGCCGGCCGGTGAGGGCATCGCGCCGCTCGGTCCTTCGAGGCGAGCACCACGGCCGAGCCACCGTTGCACGGCATCACGATCTCGAGCACATGGATCGGGTCGGCCACCACCTTCGAGGCCAGCACATCGTCGACGGTGATCGGCACCTCGCGGAACACCGCCTCGGGCGTTGCGTTGGCCGACCTCCGCTGGTCGGCCGCGATCTTGGCGAGGGCCCGCTCGTCCCACCCGAACTCGGCGGCGTACCGGTTGGCGATCATGGCGTAGCCGGCGTTCTGGGCCACGTTGCCGTGGGGGATGTCGAACTCGGCCTGGGGTGACCCCCATTCCATGCTCGACGCGCCCATCGCGCTCCAGTCGGCGCGCGGGCCGCGGGGCTTGGTAGGTCGTGGTCGGGGCCGCGACGGGATGGCACACACCACGACGTCGCACAGGCCGAGCTCGATGGCCGCCGCCGCCCGCCAGACCGCACCCGCCGGACTGGCACCACCAATGTCGACCCGCTCGGCGAAGTTGACCTCCCACCCGCAGTACTCGGCGATCGTGGCGGGCACGAAGTCCTTGGATTCGCGGAGGTCGGACGTCACCAGTCCGTTCACCTCGGTCGAGTCGATCCCGGCATCGGCCAGGGCTTCAGCCGCCAACTGGGCCCACTGCTCGATCTGGAACGACCGCGGCCCCCCGTACTTGCGCTCCGAGGACCACTCGGCGAATCCGACGACCGCCGCGTCCCCTGTCAGACCTGTCACACCACTCCCCGATCTGTCTCCCTGCGCTCGTCGCAGAGGGCCATGTTGGCAGAACCGGGCGCACAGATCGCAACGCTGAGCCCGGTTCAGATCAAGTTCGCCGAGTCGAGTCAGCGGCTGCGATCGACACCGCCGAGATGCTGTACCGGCGTCGTTGCGAGGGAATGATGGCCATGGCGCGGGCGGGTGAGATCCCCCCGCCGGAGAGACGAGCGATAATGCGGCGCGACTCCGCCTCGGCGCGAACCTCTTCACGGGTGCGGTCGACCTGCTCGTGCAGATCACCGGGGCCGCCGGGCTCTAGACACGCAACCCGATGCAGCGCTACTTCCGCGACGTCCACGCTCTCGTGCAACAGGCGGCAATGGTGTGGGACGTATGTGGGCTGAACTATGGCCAGGTCGCCCTCGGCGGCGAACCCGCACTGCCCATGGTCTGACCCACCGGTGGCGTCCCGCTCAACCCTGGGCCCTCTCGACCAATCGGGCGATTGATTCGATATAGCGACCGGGGTCGACCAGCAGCAGGTCATTGTGACCGGCGCCTTCCACGAGCTCTGTCGTCACCTCGCTCGCCGTCAGGAGCTCGGCGGTCGCCAGCGCGTTGTCGACCGGGACCAGGTCGTCGAACAGCCCATGGATGATCAGGGTGGGCATCGTGATCGTCGCCAGCTTCGCCTCATGGGCGGCGACGAGCCGATCGAGCTCCGCGCTGGGATGTAGTCCCAGGCGGTTGACGAACCGCCCCACGTTCCCGGCGCCGCTCTCGAGTATCAGGCCGTAATAGCCGGGAACCCGCGCTGCTACCTCGAGCGCAGGGTTGGCGCCAAGGCTGCGCCCCATCACGAGACGAGGACCGTCGAACCCGTCAGCGTCGAGTAGCTCGAGCACTCGTTCCCCGCACACGGCGCCGTCGGCGACGAGATGCTCGATCGTCGGGGAGCCGGTGCTGCGGCCGTACCCGCGAAACTCGAACACGAACAGATTCGCCCCGATCGAGTGGTAGAGCGGAGCAATGCCGTCGTGGTCCCCGACCACCTCCCCGTTGCCGTGGAAGTAGACGATCGTCGGACCGTGAGCGTCTATCTCGTAGCGCCTCGCAGCGATCGAC
>JAOTYQ010000004.1 GCA_029861725.1 Acidimicrobiia bacterium
CTCACGGTGCCTATCCGGTTTCCGGTGACGACCGGTGGGTCGCCATCGCCTGCGACACCGACCAGCACTGGCAGATACTGGCCGAGGTCATCGGGCGATCGGATCTTGCCGGGCTCGGGCTGGCCGAGCGGTTCGAGCGCCACGACGAGCTCGACGCCGTCATCGGGGCTTGGACGGTCTCGAGCACCGGACACCACGTCGAACAGGTCCTCCAGGAGCGCGGTGTGCCCGCCCATCGTGTGCTGTACGCCGCCGACGTCGTCGCCGATCCTCAGCTCGCCCACCGCCGAGCCTTCAGCCAGGTGGCCCACGACCGGTGGGGCAAGGTCTGGATCGAGGACTCGGCCATCCACCTGTCCCGGACCCCGGGCGTAGCTCGCTGGGCCGCCCCGACCTTCGGCGAGCACCTCTTCCCGATCCTCACCGACATCTTGGGCAACGACGAGGACGCCGCCGCCGACCTCATCGCCGCGGGGATCTTCGTCTAGCGGGCGTGCTCAGAGCACGGCCGCTGCCATCGACTCGAGCTGGGAGCCCATCTCGGCCTCGGTGTCCACGTGCTGGGGCCTCACGACGACCCGATCGGCTCCGGCCGCCGCGAAGTCGTCGATCAGCTGCCGCTTCGGCTCCTGGCCGTAGACCGAGATCGTGATCGAGCTCGGCTCGCGACCGGCGGCCGTCGCCAACCGGTCGAGCTCGGCCCTGGCGTCGGCGATCTCAGCGGGGGTGGCCCGGTTGGGCAGCCAGCCGTCGGCGTGGGCGACGATTCGCTGGAGTACGTTCGGCGCGCTTCCGCCGACGATCACCGGGGGGTAGGGTCGCTGGGCCGGTTTGGGGAAGCAGCGAACCGGCGGGAAGTCGAAGTAGCTGCCGTGGTACTGGGCCTCGTCCTCGGTCCACAGCGCCTTGAGCACCTCGAGCGCCTCCCGGGTCTGGGTCCAGCGCCGGGCGAAGTCACCGCCCATGATCTCGGTCTCCTCCCGGAGCCAGCCGGTGCCGATCCCGAACAAGAACCGGCCACCGCTGTGGAGATCGAGCGCCGCCACCTGTTTGGCCAGCACGAGGGGGTTCCGCTCCGGAACGAGCGTGATGCCGGTGCCGAGCTTGAGGGTGGTGGTGACAGCCGACGCTCGGGCGAGGGCGATGTAGGGGTCGTCGAAGTGGGAGTAGACCTCGGGGATCGCGCCACCGGTGGCCGGGAACGGGCTGTCGGAGGTGACCGGCACGACCGGGTGCTCGGCGTACCAGATCGAATCGAAGCCCAACTCCTCGGCCTGGCGGGCCATGAACGCAGGATCGATGGTGTAGGCGGGGAGGGGAACGGAGAGGCCGATGTGCATGGTGGGCGACCTTAGCGGGGCGTCGTGCGGTCTGGCCGCAGTCGACGGCGGGCACGGTACGAGTCAGAGTGGAGGCTGCCGGGCGGTTGTGGCACCGACAGGAGGAACACGATGAGCGAGGCGAGCAGTGGCGAGGGCCGGGGTCTACGCTCGACGGTGACGACCGAGGGTGAGGTCGTGCTCTCCATCGAGCCGTTCGAGGTCGACCCACCGGTCTCCGATGAGGTCCTGATCAGGATCGAGGCGTCGCCGATCAACCCCTCCGACCTCGGTGTGCTGTTGGCCGGGGCCGACGTCACGACGGCGACCGCCGACGACGGCTCGGTCCGACTGAAGCTGTCGCCGGGGGCACAGGCCGCGGTCCAGGCCCGAGTCGGCAAGGCCATGCCCGTCGGCAACGAGGGGGCCGGCGTGGTCGTCGCCGGTGGTGACTCGCCGCTGGCCCAATCGCTCGTCGGGCGGACGGTCGCCGCGCTGGCCGGAGGGATGTACGGCACTCACCGCACGGTCAAGGCCGACCAGTGTCTGGTGCTCGCTGAAGGAACGGCACCGATCGATGCCGCCTCGTGCTTCGTGAACCCGCTGACCGCCCTGGGCATGACCGAGACGATGCGGCGAGAGGATCACACCGGCCTCGTACACACCGCGGCCGCCTCGAACCTCGGGCAGATGCTCAACCGGATCTGCCAAGCCGACGGGATCCCGCTCGTCAACATCGTGCGCCGCCGCGAGCACGTCGACCTGCTGCGGGCGCAGGGGGCCGAGCACGTCGTCGACTCGTCGAGCGCGTCGTTCGTCGACGACCTGACCACGGCGCTGATCGAAACGGGAGCGACGATCGCGTTCGATGCGATCGGCGGGGGAGAGCTGGCTTCGACGATCCTGCAGTCGATGGAGGCGGCAGCCACGGCGAACGGCGGCGAGTACAACCGTTACGGCTCGACCACCCACAAGCAGGTGTACATCTACGGCGGGCTCGACCGAGGGCCCACGATCGTGAACCGCGCGTTCGGCATGGCGTGGGCGATAGGTGGTTGGCTCCTGCCCCCGTTCCTGGCCGAGATCGGACCCGACCGGGCTGAACAGCTCCGCCAGCGGGTGGCCCACGAGCTGACGAGGACCTTCGCCAGCAGCTACACCGCCACGATCTCGCTCGACGAGGTCCTCGATCTCGATCGGCTGCGGGCGTACGCCCGGATGGCCACCGGCGAGAAAGTGCTCGTCACCCCTCAGGCCTGATCGGCTGTTCGGGCGGGCCTATGATGTCACTGCAGAGGGACCGTCCACGTGACCACGGTGCCATGACCGGGCTGTGAGGCGATGGTCGCCTGGCCCCCCAGCGCTCGTGCCCTGGCGGTCATGTTCGTGAGGCCGTTTCCACCCAGGTTACCGCTGATCGAGTAGTCGGAGGACGGCGTGAATCCGACCCCGTCGTCCTCGACGCGGACGGCCAGGGAGGTCGTCGTGCACGTCAGGTGCAGCGCGACGTTCGAGGCCATGGCGTACTTGGCGGAGTTGGTGAGCGCTTCTCTGATGGTGGCCAGGACACCATCGACGATCGGTGATGGGAGTTCGTCGAGCGCACCCTCGAAGTCGACCTTGGGCTCGAATCCGAGCGCCTTGTGCTGCTCGGCGGCGAGGGCCAGGACGTCACCTCGCACTCCTTTGCCCCAGTCGGTGCGAGAGCGAATCCCATAGATGGTGGTCCGGATTTCCTTGATCGCTCCGTCGATTTCGTTGACGGCCGTCGCAAGACGCTGCTCGAGATCGGGATCGTTGGCTCCAGTGGTGGCGGCGTGCAGGCTCATGCCGGTAGCGAAGAGCCGCCCGATGACGTTGTCGTGCATGTCTCGCGCGATGCGTTCCCGGTCTTCGACGAGCTCCAGGGTCGCCCCGTAGGCGCGGACCTGGGCGAGCTCGATTGCGTTGACTGCGCCGGCGGCGAACTGGCGTATGGGGTCGAGGTCGCTGGCAGTGAAGGGCTCAGCATCGATCAGGCGAGTCACGGCCAGAACCCCGACGACCTTGTCGCCGACCGGCAGTGGCGCCAGCAGGATGGGACCGACGTGTTGGTCTTGGAGGACCTGTCGATTGCCATCGGGGATGGCGGAGTGTCGGGCTGCGTTGATGTGGCGGGGCTCCGCCGAGTCGAACACCTCCGCGACCGCACCAACGCTCGATCGGAACTGCATTCGGGCCCTGACCGAGGCTGGCACCCCGGCCGAGGCCTCGATGGCCAGTTCGTCGCTGTTGCCTGTCGGCGTCAGGATGACGGCTCCTGCTCCGTTGAGCAGCTCGATCGCTGCTTTGCAGATCAGGGTCAACCCGTCTGTTCGTGATGCGCCCTGGAGCATATTGAGCCGAACCGTTGAGAGCGCGCCGGTGAGCGCTTCCTGCCGGCTGCGGGCCAAGCTCGCCTCGATCTCGGCGGTCACGTCGACGACGTGGATGATGAGCTTGTCCTGATCACCGTCGGGATCGAGGGCACTGGCGTGGCGTTGCAGCCAGATCTCCGCACCATCGGAACGGGTTCCGCGGATGAGTCGTTCGTACTCCACGTCGCGACCGGCAGCTACCGCCGACGCAACCGAGGCGTCCGGCAGCACGTTGTCAGGGTGAATGAGATCGGAGGCAGGCCGGCCGATCAGCTCCTCACGGGTGTAACCGAACAGGTCGGCCAACGCCTGGTTGACGTCGATCATCACCCGCTGATCGGGAGGGCGAGCTTCGACGATCGTCATCGGGACCGGGCCCTCATCGAATGCAGCCCGAAAACGGGCCTCGCTGGCGCGGACGGCCGCTTCGCTTGCCACCTGATCGCCGATGTCGCGAACAAGGGCCATGATCGGGCGGGTCCCCCCCTCGCGCCCCGCTGCCGGCCAGTCGATCTGCACCTCGACCGGAACCGTGCTGCCGTCCTTGCGGTGACCCTCGGTTCGGAGCCGAGCGCTCTGTTCGGGAGCAAGCGCCAACCGCCCGAGCACCGCATGGATCTCATCAGGCGAAAGCGCGGGAGCAAGGTCGGCGGGGCTCATCCCAGCCAGGAGCTCCTCGCGGGAGTAGCCGTGCATATCGACCGCGCCCTGGTTGACATGGATGAACGCCAGGGTCTCCTCGTCGCACATGAAGACGGCGTCGCTCACCGAGTCGATGCTGTGCTCGATCAGGCGGGCCTGTTCCTGAGCCGCTACCCGCTCTGAGATATCACGGACCACGATCACCAGCACTCGCTGTTGATCCTTGTCCAACTCCGGATACTCGATCACTGCCTCGACCGGGAAGTCGATCCCCGACTTCGGTCGCAACACGGTCTCGAACCGCAGTTGGGTCGTCGACCCGTCGAGTATCGGTGCCAACAGGGCTTTGAGCTCTGCGGCGGTGAAGTCGGCCGCGAAATGCAGCGGCGTCATCCCATCGAGGAGCTCGTCGGCATTGAACCCGCACTGCACCGTCGCACCATGATTGACATAGACGAAACGCATGGTTTCGGGGTCGACCATGTACACCCCGTCCGCGATCGAGTCGATGCCCCGCCGCAGCTGCCACGCCGCCGCCTCGCTCGCCTTGCGGGCCGACACATCCCGTACCGCCGCGATCACCCGCAACCGACCGCCGACGATCAGTGGGCTGAGGCTGATCTCGACCGGTAGAGCTGTCCCGTCCGCCCGGCGGGCCCACAGATCCATCCCGCTGCCCATGGCTCGCACCTCGGGCGACACCCGGTACCGAGTCCGGTGGGCCCGGTGGACAGCGGCCGCCTTCTCGGGGAGGAGGACCTCGACCGGGCGGCCCAACAACTCGCCCCGGTCATAGCCGAACAGGACCTCGCTCTGATGATTGACGAGCTCGATGATCCCGTCCTCACCGACCATGACCAACGCGTCCGGAGCTGCATCGACCATGGCCCGGGCCATGTCATCACTGGCCGCCAAGTCGGGGAGCGGTCGAGAGGTGTGCTCCATCGGTGACCGCCCGGTGGAGGCGCCTTCGTCGCTCACAACGTGTCCCCCTCAACGAGTCGTATGCACCTGGTTCTCACCGCCCAAGACCAACCCATTGTCACGCCACGACCTTGACATGTCCACACCTGAACCTGGTGGTGCGTCGCAACCTTCGTGTCCAGACAACCGCGACCGCGACGAACCCGAGACCCGTGCTCCACTCATAAGAGGCGATACCGCCTCAGAGAGTCTCTGCGACTGCTTGTCGCACCTGAGGGCGCTGGCGCAGCAGTCGCACGAGAGCAGTCGCCGTGATCGCCCCATGCGCTGCTCGGCGCCGGTGAGCGGGTGACGGTCAACCGGGGAGTCGGGTGTCGCGACGCTACCGGCCATCGCAGGGTCAGCTTCCTCGAACTGTTCTACGACCTGGTCTACGTGGTCGTGATCGCGCAGGCAGCTCATCATCTCGCGGAGCACATCACCTGGCGGGGCGTCGCTGAGTTCGGCGTCGTGTTCGGCATGATCTGGTTGGCCTGGATGAACGGCACCGTCTACTAGGACCTCCACGGACGCGAGGACGGCCGTACGCGCACGTTCGTCTTACTTCAGATGGGGTTGCTTGCGTTGCTCGCCGTGTTCACCGGCGACGCCGTCGGCGACGACGGGCCGGCCTTTGCTGCGGTGTATGCGATGTACTTCGTCGTGTTCACCTGGCTGTGGTACTCGGTGCAACGCGTCGACGACGAATGCTTCTTGACCATCACCAGGCAGTACCTGTTCGGCATGATCTTGTCGACGATTGTCATCGCCGTCAGCGCATTCGTGAACGACGAGGTGCGTCTGATCATCTGGGCCCTGTTCGTCGTCGGCTGGGTCGCCGGCAATATTGCGGTTGACAACGTCCGTGGTGGGTTTGCAGGACTCGGCGTCAACGTGACCGAATCGATGATCGAACGTGCTGGCCTGTTCACCATCATCGTTCTCGGAGAGGTCGTCGTGGGCGTGGTCACCGGCATCTCCGACGCCGAACGAACCACGATCGTGATCGCTACCGGCATCATCGGACTGGTCATCGGGTTCGCCTTCTGGTGGACGTACTTCGACTTCGTCGGCGGCCGCGCCGTCCGGGTCGGAAGAGGCCAGAACACCCAATGGATGATGGGCCATCTCCCGGCCACCATGGCCATCGCTGCGAGCGGCGCCGCCATGGTGAGCCTCATCGAGCACGCAACCGATGACCAGACGCCGACACCGACCGCATGGCTGCTGTCCGGATCGGTCGCGCTGGGACTGGTCGCGCTCGCGGTGATCACCCCAACCCTCAGCGACGGACAACGGCTCCCAGAGGTCTACCGACCCCTGAGGGTCGCGCTTGGTCTCGCAATCGTGTCGATCGGTATCGGCGCTCTGCGCCCGGCACCGTGGGTCCTCGCACTGCTCCTCGTCGCGGTCCTGTCCGCGCTGTGGTTCTCTGCGATCACCCTGTGGATCAAGCGAACAGACGCCGATGAACGCATCCCCAGCCTCGACTGATGTTCGGCGCGGAGCGCCTCACCCCGAGTATTGCCTCACTTCCATGCCGATTGGGTGAACGAGAGCTTCGGGGACCGAGGACTCTATTGGGCGCCCGGTTGGGGCTGCCAGCGTGAGGCCATGGAACTCCACGCGGTGCCCATCGATCTGCCATCGTCCTCCAACGTGATCATCGGCCAGGCCCACTTCATCAAGACGATTGTCGACCTGCACGAGACGCTCGCCATGGCCTCGCCGGTGCTCCGATTCGGCGCCGCCTTTTGCGAGGCATCGGGCCCCTGTCTGGTCCGACGTTCCGGGAACGATGCCGAGCTGACCGAGGCCGCCGTGCAGGCTGCGACCGACATTGGCGCGGGGCACTCCTTCGTTGTCTTCTTGCGGGACGGGTTCCCGGTCAATGTGCTGAATCAGCTGAAGGCAATCCCCGAGGTCTGCCGGATCATCTGCGCCACTGCGAATCCGCTCGAGGTCCTGGTTGCCGCGACGGAAGCCGGCCGGGGCATCGTGGGCGTCGTGGACGGAGCACCGCCGCGGGCTGTCGAAGCCGAGAGCGACGTCGAGGCTCGGCTCGACCTCCTCCGGCAGATCGGCTATCGGGTCTGATCCGTTCTCGGCGGCCCATTGGCGACATCGTCCCCAGGTGGTGACCTCGGCCTCTACTGAACCCACCGACACGGTCCCGCGGGACCGCTTTGTCGTAGCCAGCGAGGGCGCGGCTTCCTTCTCCTGAGATCGTGCGCGAGGCTTGGGGACGTGAGCCGCAGGTACGACCGCAACCCTGACCTTCACGGTCAAGACATGCCATGACGGTCTACGACGAGGCTTTCGAGTGGTACGCCAGCCACTGGGATCCGACGATGGCCGTCGGCGATTGGTGGGCCGAGATCGCCGAGTCCGGTTGGGGATATCCGTTCTGGCCTGTCGGGCGGTTCGGGCGGGGGCTGAGCCACGCGCAGGCGCTGGAAGCCGACCGCGCACGCGACGACGTCGCGGCGTTCGGCCCGCCGAGCGGTATCGGGGTCACGCTGGTAGCCCCGACGCTGTTCGAGCACGGGCCGGACCAGCTCCTCGACCGCTACCTCGACAAGATCGTCTCGGGCGAGGAGCTGTGGTGCCAGCTCTTCTCCGAACCGGGCGCAGGGTCCGACCTGGCCGGGCTGCGCACCGCCGCGGTCAGCGACGGCGACGAATGGATCGTCAACGGGCAGAAGGTGTGGACCACCGGCGCCCATGCCGCCCACCGGGCCGTGCTCATGGCTCGCACCAACCCCGAGGTCCCCAAGCATCGGGGCATCTCCTTCTTCTGCATGGACCTCGACCAGGAAGGCGTGGAGGTCCGTCCGTTGAGGGACATGACCGGCGACTGCGAGTTCAACGAGGTGTTCCTCGACGACGCCCGGGTTGCTGCCGACGACGCCATCGGCGGGTTGCACAACGGCTGGCGGCCGGCGATGACGATGCTGGCCGTCGAGCGCGACCTCGATGCTGTCGGCCACGACGGCGGCGGCGACGTGGTCAACGCCGTCGATCTCACGACACCGGTCGGCCAGGTGCAGGCCGAGCAGCAGCGTGGCGCCGACATCTCGGGTTTCAGCTACACGACCGGTTCGGTGAAGGACCAGGTCGTTGCCGATCTCCTCGCCGCCGTCGACCGGAGCGACCCGGTGCTCCGGCAAGCCATGGCCGCCGCCCGGATCGAGCGCGAGGTGCTCGACTGGAACGGCGCCCGCCAAGTGAACCCGTCGCTCGGCAAGCTGGCGAACTCGGCGTTGTGTCGCAGCTTGCGCGATCTCGGGTTCCGGGGTCGTCAGATGGAGGCCCAACTCGGTCGGGCCGACGCTCCCGACGGCGGACGCTTCCTGAAGACGGCTCTGTTCACCCAGGGCATGTCCATCGCCGGCGGCACCGACGAGATCCAGCGCAACCTCCTCGGCGAGCGGCAGCTCGGTCTGCCGAAGGAGCCCGACCCGACCAAGGGCACGGCGTTCAAGGATCTCCCTACCTGACATCTTTCGGCCCGGATCGATCGGCGCCTAGGTTTCGGGAATGCCGTACACGCCAGAACAGCTCTCCGACCTCCAGGACATCACCGACGTGCTCCACGCCTACTGCCGCGCTGTCGACGACAACCGACCCGGCGACGTGATCGAGCTGTTCACCGACGACTGCACCTACGAGTACGGGGGCGACCCAGGCTCGTTCGCCACCAAGGAGCACGCCTACAAGTTCTTCCGCGCCGGGACCGACAAGATCTACAAGCGCTCGGCCCACTATCTCAGCAACGTCGAGGTGACCTTCACCGGTCCCGACACCGCCGACAGCGTCTCCTACGTCAACGCCTGGCACGAGTTTCACGACGACATCGCCAACGCCTGGATCTTCGCCCGCTACGTCGACGAGGTCGTCCGCACCAAGGCTGGATGGCGGATCCGCAAGCGGCGGGTCGACACGATGGGGCACGAGCAGTGGCCCAACCCCGTCAAGTACATGGACCGCAACGTCCTCCCACCTCGCCAGTAGCCTTGCCTGGCCGCCAGCGGCCGGAACCTGCTACCCGGCACGGGGTCAGGTACCGACCAACCAGGCCGAGGCGTCGTTGCTCAAGATCGTCCTGATCTCGCGATCGGTGAACGGATACCGCGCCAACGTGTCGAGGGCTTCTCGCGGTGTCTCCGCCGGAGCAATCGACAGGTAGTCAGAACCGAAGAAGACTCGCTCGATGCCCCACTTCCTGAGGCGCCAGACGATCAGCTCGCGCTGCGATCGCGGCGCGTCGCGGTAGAAGCTGAGGCAGGAGCTGACGTCGGTGTAGAGGTTGTCGAGGCTGATCAGCGGCGGAGTCGCAGCGGCCGGTATGAGGTACTGCTCGATCTCGTAGTCGGCGTCTCCCCCGCAGTGGGCGATCACCAGCCGCACATCGGGATGGGATCCGATCACGGCCAGTGCGCTGAGGAGGCTGTCGTCGTCGAGTGGGGCGGCGGCAACGTGCATCAGCACCGGCGCGTCGTGGCGGCCGGCACTGTCGAGAACCGCTGAGATGGCGGCGGCGTGCTCCGCGTTCTCCCAGTCCAACCCGGACCCGCCGACGATGTTGAGCTTGATGCCGACCATCTCCGGCAGCGCCAGACAGCGGTCGATCTCGCTCACCGCGCTGTCGTAGCCCGGGTTGATCCCGCAGAAACCGATCAGTCGATCCGGGGCCTCGGCGACGATCGATGCCGTGAAGTCGTTCTCCGGCGCCATGTTCGAGTCATCGGGCAGATCGAAGTACCCGAGCGAGAGGACGACCGCTTTGTCGACGTTCGCCTCGTCGAGACGTTCGAGGAGATCCTCGGCGGTCGATCCTGGCACGCCACCCCCGGTCAGGCCGTCGGCCAGAGCCTGACTGATGACGTGCGTGTGGACATCGATAGCAGCACCGCGGGCCGGGCGTCTTGACGAGGCCGGTGCGTCCGCCGACTGGCCCGCCGCCGTTGTCCGCTCTTCCCGGTCGCCTGCCGCGAGCATCACTGCCAAGACGCTCAGCAGGCCGACCATCGCAACGCCCAGGATCACCCGCGATCTCGATGCCATGTCGGTCCCCCTCGTTGTGTGGGCCGCATTGGCGCAGGCCCGGTGGCGAACCTATGACGAGCACCGCCCTGTCGGTTAGAGCCCAAGGTCCTGGCGGGGCTCCCGATCGGTGACAAACCGGTTCGCGCTGGTCCCTCAGCCCAGGCGATCCCGCCAAGGGCTTCCCTCTTTGGGATAGGGGTACTGCAGGTAGTACTCCGACTTCATCGCCACGTAGCCATTGGCCTCTTCGAACGCCTCGACCACCGAGGGGGGCAGCGGCCCGTTCTTCGACGCGGTCATGATCGGCTCGAGCTGTTCGAGCCGCGAGACGCCGATCAGGATCGCGTCGCCGAGCGAGCCATCCACCGCCGAGTGGTGTTGGGTCCAGCGCACGGCCGCTTCGAGGGTGGAGATCTCGGCGTCGCTGGCCGCGGCACTGATCGCGTCGAGCGCCGCGAACATCTCGTCGCGGTGCAGGTATCGCTCCTGGTACTGCCTGACCCGCCGCCGCTGGGCGAACCGGTCGACACCACGGACCGGATCGACACCCTTGGAGTACTTGCCGGTGAGGAAGCCGCTCGCCAACGACCCGTGGGTGTAATACCGGATCCCGTAGTTCCTGAGTACCGGAAGCAGCTCGTACTCGGCGGTGCGATTCAACGCGTTGTACACGCCCTGGTACACGGTGGGCCGGACCAACCCCTTGCGCTGGCAGTACTGGCAGATCTCCACGACTTGCCACGCCGGGAAGTTCGACAACCCGAGCTCCTCGAACTGCCCGGCGGCGTGGCAGTCGTTCAGTTCGGCCAGGGTGTCCTCGAGTGGGATCTCGGTCGACGGCATGTGGATGTAGTAGATCGACACCGAGTCCCGGCCGAGTGCGATCAACGACTCCTCCAGCTGAGCGGCCGGTCCACCGTCGAGGCTGGGGTGGTACTTGGTCCCGACCCGGATGCGGCGGCCGGCCGGAACCCGCCCGATGACCGCTTCACAGTTGCCGTTCTGGTAGACGCGAGAGGTGTCCAACTCTTCGCCTCCGAGCTCGGCGAACGCGTGTAGCAATACGTCGCACGACTCGTCACTGGCCAGGGGATGATCGCGCGTGGACTCCTTGGGCTTGCCGAAGGCCACCGCGCCGAGCACGACCGGCGCCGACCGCTCTCTCGTGATGAGCTCGTCCATCAGTGCGACAGCTCGCGTTCGGGGGAGCCGAGCCCGGGGAAGCCGGCATAGGCGACGCCGGTGACCTGGCGGGTGTGGTTTGACTGGATGCCGCCGAACGCGATCCCGGTTTTGCAGTCCTCGCGTTTGGCCCAGATCTCGACCTTGCCGCCGAGGTCGTCGCTGAGGCGTGGCAGGGGGCGGATCGGCGAGGGCCCGAAAAGGAGCGGTTCGCGCCGGAAGTCGTCGAGGCTCATGCAGCGAAGCGCAGCACACCACCCGGCGGCCAGCAACTCGCCGCCGGTCCCGATCGGACCTGGGTTCGCGGGCTAAGAGAACTCCGACACTTCGGGCGGAGGCTCGAGGCGTGCGGGGTCGGGTGGACTCATGAAGCCGACTGCGACCGGTCCAGGCGCCTCGACCACGGCGTAGCGTGAGCCCCAGAACGCATCGTAGGGGGCGCGGAGGCCGGAGGCACCAAGTCGAAGTGCCTCGTCGTAGGCACCGTCCACCCCGTCCCGCTCGTCCGTGCGGAGGTTGACCACCACACCGGCGAAGCCATCGGGCAGACCGCCCCAGTGCTCGGCGAACACCGAGCTGTCGAGCTCGGCGTCGAAGTCGGTTCGGTCGGCAGGAAGGCCGCGGTGGTGAGGTGCCCACTCGGGTGGCACGTCCTCGAGGGCGAGCCCGAGCGCTTGGAGGAACTCGGTCGTCGCACCGACGTCGGCGATCACGATGTTGATGGCGTCGAATCGCAGGCCAGCCACGCCGGGGACCCTAGCACGTACCCTACTGTCGGGCGGGGGGGTGGCTCGGCGTTGATAGCGTCGGCGCCGGGACCTACGCTCGGTCCATGCGTGAGGCGATGGACATGGCCGAGCTTCGCCGTGGCGTCGAGGAGATCGACCTGGTCGACACTCTCGCCGACTACGAAGTCGACATCGACCAGATCATGGCGGCGCTCGAGCTGGACCGCGTCGAAGACGCCAAGGCCGCCATCACCGAGGTCCTCCGTGCCCTTCGGGCCATCTCGGAGGCCGGCTTCCCGATCGGAGCCGAGGCCGACCTCGCAGACTTGGTCGGCTTCACCGACGACGCCTGACCGAGCGGACAGCCTAGGAGGCGGCGGTGACGCTGAAGGTGTGGGCCTCGATGACCGCACGACCCTCGGCGATGTGGGACAGGAACCGTCGGGTCGACTCGTGGTCGTCCCAGCTTGGGTCGTCACGGCACGCGAGATAGTCCGACTCCGACTCCCATTGGAGGTACTGGATCAGTCGGGTCTGGTCGTCGCTCACGTGCAGGGCGCCGCCGAGGTAGCCCGGGTAGTGCGGGAAGAGCTGCTCGACTCCGGCTCTGGCGTGCTCGATCAGGTCGGCGAGGACGGTCGGCGCAGCGTCGACGGTGACGATCACGGTGCACACCGATCGGTCGGCAGGGATGGACAGCACGGTCGGCCGTCGTCGCCCGGTTACGCCTACTCGGTGAGGGCGGCTTCGGACTCGGGGTCGCCGGCGAGTCGAGTGTGCCACATGACTCGTGGCTGATCCATCGGCCACGGCGTGGCTTGGTGCATCAACCGGCGGTTGTCCCACAGCACCACATCGCCGGGAGTCCACTGGTGGTGGTAGGTGCGGGGCGGTTGGCAGGCAAGCTCGGTGAGCTGACCCAACAGTTGCTCCGACTCTTCCGACGTCAACCCGACGATGTCGTAAGCGTGCCGGCCGATCAGGAGGTTCTTGCGGCCGGTCTCGGGGTGGACCTTGACCAGCGGGCGGATCGAGACCGGCCCGTCGTGGAAGCCGTAGCCCCCGTACGACGACTCGGACTCGTCGTCGGCCGTCACCTTGCCGTCGGTCGACGGTCTGGCGGCGTGGCCGACCTTGGCCTGCGAGTGGTACAGCGAGTGGTGGGCTCGGAGGCCCTCGATGCGGTCCCGGGTCTCGTCGTCGAGCGCGTCGTAGGCGGACCGCATGTCGGCGAACCCCGTGGCGCCGCCGGTCTCCGGGACGATCTCCGCCGAGAACACCGCGCCCTTGGCCTGCACCGGCATGTAGGTGCTGTCGTGATGCCAGCCCATGTTGCCGTGATGGACCTTCATCATGTCGTCGGTGCCGTCGTCTGGGCGCAATGAGCCGTCGGCCTTGAGGTTGCTCAGCTCGGCCAGCTCGATCTCGAGATCGCCGAAGCGGCGGGCGAACGCGACCTGCTCGGTGTGGCTGAGGTGCTGATCGGTGAAGACGAGCAGGCCGTGGTCGAGCCAGCGCTCGTGGAGCTCGGCGAACGCATCGTCGTCGATGTCGGCCAGCTTGACCCCGCCGACGCGGGCGCCGAAGTCGGCGTCGAGCGGCTCGAACGTCATCGCCCCCATGTGGTCCCCTTCGCTCTTGGTTCTTGGGTCCACTGTACGTCGGTGTGTCATCATCGGGCCAAGGAGGCAGCGATGATCAGCGCCATGCCACGAATCGCCATCGCCGTGCACGACTTCGCTGGGGCGGTGAGCACCTTCCGCCACGAGTTCGGGATGCCGGTGGTCGACTTCTCCGAGCGGACCGTCCCGTCCCTCGGCGCCCATGTCGGGATGTGCGTGCCCGACGGAGGGAGCAACATCGAGCTCATGGCCCCGGCCGATCCCGAGCTGCCCCTGAGCCAGGCGCTTCAGAAGTTCCTCGATCGGAGGGGCGAGGGACTGTATGCCCTCATGCTCGAGGCCCCCGATCCCCAGGCCGAGGCCGAGGATCTGCTGGAGCGGGGGGTGAAGGTGTTGCCGCTCATGGAGGGAGCGGGGGGACGCGACATTCACCCCACCGCGACCCACGGCGTGCTGATCCGGGTCTACCCGAACGACTCGGCCCCGACGGGGAGCGGCCACCGAAGTGCGGAGCCCCACCTGTCGGGCATCACCCGAGCGATCGTGGCCACGAACGACGCCGCGGTGGCCGCCGACGCCTACGCGGGAGGCCTCGGTCTCGACGTCGACCCGCTCACGAACGACGACGACCGCGGCGTGCAATCGGTGCTGGTCCGCCCGCCGAAGGGCGGGGTCATCGAGCTCGTGTCCCCGACCGACCCCACCCGGCCGCTCGCCGGCGAGATCGCCCGGTTCCTCGATCGGACCGGCGAGGGGATGTTCGCCCTCGTGCTTCGGGCCGACCAACCTCGGGCGGCGGCCGCACAACTGGAGGAGCGAGGCCTAGCCGCAGCCGGACCGAGCGGTTGTGGGGTCGCGGCGTTCGGGACCCGCCTGCTGATCGAGTAGCACCGGGGTACCCGTCGAGCCGAGGGGACCGGGCGGTGGCCGGGCGTCAGCCGATCCCGGTCGACTTCAGGTGTCGGGATGCCAGAGGGGCTCGTCGATCTCGAAGCCGACGTCGGTCCCCCACGTGTTCCGGTAGGCGACCTCGTGGGCCGGCTTGCGCTTGGCCACCCCCCAGGGACCGGTGGGGTAGCCCATCGGTACGCAGGCGGCCATCTTCCAACCCTCATCGCCCGGCACGCCGAGCAGGTCGGGCACCGCGTCGCCCTTGAACGCGAGGACGGTGGTGAGCGACGAGCCGACACCTTCGGCCCGGGCCGCCAGCTGGGCGCTCCAGATCGAGGGAAAGATCGATCCGCCGCTCGTGTCGCCACGCTGGAAGGCGAAGAGGAGGAGCGGATAGTCGGCGAAGTGGTCGGCCGCGTGCTCGACGGAGGCGACCATGGCCAGCGTCGCCTTGCTGCCCGGGGCGTCGGGGTTGGCCCGGGCCTCGCTGACGCGATCGGCGTAGATCGTCTCCCACAGCCGGTCGATGCACTCCCGGTACAGCGGCCCGATCTTGGCCCGGAGGTCCGGGTCGTCGACCAGGAGGAACCGCCAGTTCTGGGTGTTGCCCCCCGACGGAGCTCGTACCGCCGCGTCGAGGATGCGGGCCTGGACCTCGGGTGGGATGGGGTCGGGTTTGACCCGGCGCATGGCCCGGGTCGTGTACAGGGCTTCGTAGATGTCCAAGGCAGCGATCATGCCATCTTTCGACCGACCGTGCCCGTCCGTGATTGACTGACGTCGACCCGAACGGACACATCGACCGGACACATCGACCGGACACACGGAGAGGGGAAGCGGTGGGGGAGCTCGACGGCAAGGTTGCGCTGGTGACCGGGGGTGCTCGGGGCCAAGGGGCAGCGGAGGCGGCGCTGTTCGCAGGCGAAGGCGCGACGGTGGTGATCACCGACGTGCTCGACGAACAAGGGGAGAAGACGGCGGGCGAGTTGGGCTGTGACTACCTGCACCTCGATGTGTCGTCGGAGACCGAATGGGAGTCGGTCGTCGCCGACGTGGTCGCCCGTCACGGACGCCTCGACGTCCTCATGAACAACGCCGGCATCTTCAAGCCGGCTCAGCTCCTGAATACCTCGACCGAGCTGTGGGATCGGACGGTGGCGATCAACCAGACCGGGGTCTTCCTCGGTATGCGTACGGCCGCTCGGGCGATGATCGACGCCGGCAACGGCGGCTCGATCATCAATACGTCTTCGATCGCCGGGCTCGAGGGCGGCTTCGGAGCCACGGCCTACGGTGCAACGAAGTGGGCGGTCACCGGCATGACGAAAACGGTTGCCAAAGAGCTCGGCAAGCACGGGATCCGGGCGAACTCGATCCACCCCGGAGCGATCGTCACCGACATGATCGCCGAGATGGTCGACGGCAAGGAGGAGCGGATGATCTCCCGCCAGCCGATCAAGCGTCTCGGGACGCCGAACGACATCGCCGAGATGGCCCTGTTCCTCGCCAGCGACCGCTCCAGCTACTGCACCGGTCAGGCCTTCACCGTCGACGGCGGTGTCCATGGCTGAGCCGTTCTTCGATCCCGAGGTCCGAGCCGCGCTCGAGGCCGGACCGTCGCTGGGTGTCGTGAACGCCGACAGCCTGGAGAAGGTGCGGGCCAACCGGCTCCTGCTGAACGAGCAGGTGCCGCTGTCTGACGACGTCACCAGAGTTGACCACGTGGTGCCGGGGCCCGATGGCGCTCCCGACATCCGGCTCCGGGTCCACCGATCCCGCCTGGCCGAGGGCGAGCTGCCCTGCTTGTACTGGATCCACGGCGGCGGGTACGTGTTGGGCTCGCCCGAGCAGGACGACCTGCGGTTCGATCGCTGGTGCCAGCGGTTCGGCCTGGTCGGCGTGGCCGTGCAGTACCGCTTGGCCCCGGAGCATCCGTACCCGGCGGCCATCGAGGACTGCTACGCCGGTCTCCGGTGGGTCAAGGCCCACGGCGCCGATCTCGGCATCGACACGACGCGGATCGGGATCGGCGGTCCGAGTGGTGGGGGTGGGCTGGCGGCGGCGCTGGCCCTCGTCGTAAGGGATCGAGCTGAGCTGGAGATCGCCTACCAGCTGCTGATCTACCCCATGATCGACGACACCCGGACCAGCGTGACGGCCAACTTCGACGTTCCGGTCTGGAGCCCGGAGTCGAACGAGTTCGGCTGGTCGTCGTACCTCGGGGATCTGTTCGGTACGGCCGACGTCCCCGCCCACGCCGCCCCGGCACGGGCCGCCGACCTATCGGATCTGCCACCGACCTACATCATGGTCGGCACGCTCGACGGCTTCGCCGACGAAGACATCGACTACGCCCAGCGGCTCAACCACGCCGGCGTGCCGGTCGAGCTCCACGTCTACCCCGGCGCACCGCACGGCTTCGAGGGGTTCGCCCCCGAGGCCGAGGTGTCCCGCCAGGCTCGGCGGGACATCAACAACTGGCTGGCGGCCCGGCTCGGCCCGTAGGTACTGGGAACGTGGCGGGCTGGCATAACACGACGGCCCGGATCATGGTCGGGGGCCTCGTCGCTGCAGCTGGATGTAGAGGCGCTGAGCTCGAACGCCGAGCCGTTCGAGCTTGCCGTTTCGAGGAGGGGCCAAACCGAGCTGGCGGGCTATGAGGGAGTAGTTGTACACGGCGCGGTATCGCCAGATCAGACCGTGTCTGAACTGCCAGACGTCGATGCCCTCGAGGTCGATTGGCCGACCGGTCGGGGCGTATCCGGGGGGATCGAACGACCCCGTGTTGGTGCCTGTCATTCGCCACGGAACGTACGCGGTGAGTTGGTCGTCGGCGATGGCCCACGGCGCCGGGGCAAGGAACTGGTAGTCGGGGAAGGCGGCGATCGTCGTTGCAACGAGATCGGCCACGGCCGCAGGACCGGCTGCCGGCGCCGGCAAGGCGGGTGAGTCCCAGATGACGTCTTCGGTGGCGCAGGCTGCCACGTCCTGCGGTGCGTGCGAGTTCCAGGCGTCGAAGTAGCGCCGACAGAACGCCGCGAGCGCAGTCGGCTCGATCGGCTCGGCCGCGGGGTCAGACCGAGGCTCCAACGGTGCCCTCGTCTGGATCTGTGGCCTGCGGCGTCCCCGGCGCCGTTGGCCCGGGCTCACGGTAGTCGTCAACGACGGCGGGTAGTCGTTCCCGTCGAGCCACGGCCCTGCTGGCGATGCGGGTCCAGATCCGGCTCGTCACCAACATGGCCGCACAGGCGACCGAGCGCAGTCCACTCGTCGGGTCGAGCTTCGCGTACAGGGAGTTGGTGATGACCCCGGTGCCGGCGTAGAGCGTGACGGCCCACCGCAGCCCGAGCCGTTGGCGCACCCTTGGCTCGTACAGAAAGGACTCGATGGCACGCTCGATGGCTTCGACCGTTGCCGGTGCGGTATTCCGGTACGCCCAGGCGTGACGTCGCTTGAGCCCATCGTCGTCGAGCGCCTGCGAGACCGTTCGGGCTGCTTGCTCCGCGTGACGCAATGCCGATGTCACACCGTTGGAGGTGAGGGGGTCGACCATGGCCGAGGCATCTCCGACGAGCAGCCAGTTCGGACCGACTGGGCGCCGATACCGGTAGGGGGTGTAGGTGGTGGCGAGAAGCTCGACGTCGGGATGCCGATCGACGACACGCTGCAGCCGGGGGATCGTGGCGAGCTGGCGGGCGAAGATCCGTTGCGGCTGAAGTCCGCGACGCCGCATGGTGCTCATGCTGGCCGCCGACATGACCACACCGACGCTCACCTCGGAGCCGTTGAGAGGGATCTCCCAAGCCCAGCTGAGGTCGTCGTTGGTGGGGTCGGGGAAGTAGAGGTTCGTCGCGTGATTCTCTGGTGGTTCACCGTAGCGACCCCAGCCAGCCGCTCGTGGTTGACCCAACACGGCCATGTCGAGACCGAGCGCTCGACCGAAGAGCCGACGAGTGTGACCGGTGGCGTCGATGTACCAGCTCGCTCTGATGCGAGTTCGGCGGTCGGTCGCGAGGCCCGTGATCACGTCGTGGTCGTGCTCGACCTTCGAAACTCGTTCCGGGAGGATCTCGACGCCGGCCTCGATCGCCAGGCCCACGACGTGGTGATCGAGTTCGGCCCGGTCGGTGTGAAAGGTGATTCGGGAGCACCAGATCGGCGGCCGGGCGAACCACGCCGGCGGCCACACGGTGAACTGCTCGTTGTCGCCGACTATCCGCACCGCACGCTTGGGGAACAGGTGTCGTCGATCACGACCCTGGTCGATGTCGATGTCGACACCGAGGCCCGCCAACAGCTGCGGCGCCGAGAACTCCAGCGACTCACCGACCGCCGGACGCGGCCAGCCCCGGGCTTCGATACACACCACCCGCCTCCCGCGCCGCCCGAGATGCACGGCTGTCGCCAGCCCGGCGAGGCCGCCGCCGATCACAGCGACATCGACCTCCAGCTCGTTGCACTGATCCGGAGGCATCCGTTCACCCATCCCTGTCAGCGACTGCGTAGGTGAGCCACCGCTTCGTGTCGTAGTCGTAGAGCTTGCAGTGTGAGAGAACGTCGCGAAACCGCTTCCGAGACCAGTCGTAGGAAACGACCCGATCGCCGAACAGGTCGACGAGGTGCTGCTGTGCGCCCTTGAGCTCCCGAAGCGGCACTCCGGGATCGACATGGTGTGCGGTGTGGTTCATGATCCGTCGCGGCAGCAACGTTTGGCGCAGGGGCACGAAGCGCTGACCGGCGGCTCCTTCGAGCTGGACCTGGTGTCGCGACCACTCGGCCGGGTCGTCGTACCACACGATGTCGGGGTGCGTGTGGTTGAGGTAGATAACGAACCCGATCAGCCACTGCGCCCCCAGGAGCGGCACGACGAGCGACACGAAGACAAACGACGCCCAGAACCGTGGATCACCGGCGCGGTCTGGGTCGATCGTCGCCACGAAACCCCACGCCGACATCCCGAGCGCGACCAGCAGCCCATAGAACAGCACCGTGTCGGCCAGCAAGCGCTTGCCGTGTCTCGCCCTCTGAGCCCGCCCGGGCCACAACATCCGTGGCGCCCAGATCTCGATCGCATAGTGCAGCCCGAGACCGAGGCCGGACGGGTGTCGGTAGAGCCGGTGCAACGCCCGTCGCCACCGCGGTAGCGCCCGGTACTCGGCTACCGTGAGCGGCGTCCACACGTAGTCGCGGCCCCGCAGGTTCGTGTAGCGATGATGGACGTCGTGGTTGGTGCGCCAGAGCCCGAAGACGTGCATCGACGGTATGAGTGCCAACCGGCCCGCAACCGCGTTGACCACGCGAGAGGTCGAGAAGCTGCCGTGGCCGGCATCGTGGCCAACGGTGAACAGCTGCCCAGCGGCGAATGTCAGCGGTACGACCATCACTGCCCGCACGAGTGCCCGCTCGGTCCACAATCCGACCGCGAGCGCCAGGAGCCAGAGCCCAAACGTCGCAACGAAGACGGCGAGGGGCCGCCCCCAGGACGACTCGTGCCACGATCGGAGATCGGGTCTGATCGCGCCCGACGCGGTCGTGGCTGTGGGAGAAGCCGCCAGCAGCGTCATGTCACCTCCGAGGAGGCGCCCGCTGCCACGCCGTTCACCCCTTGCCACCGAAAACCAGTGCTGGTCGTCACCCGCTGGTCGGTGGTCGGCTGAAGACGGTGGCGACGACGCCGGCGAGGCCTGTGAGCACTGCTGACCCCAGCGGCGCGAAGAGGGCGCCAAGGGGGATCCTGGCGGTGTACGGCATCCACGATCGATCGGCGGTGAGCGCAGACGACGGTTGAGGCCGAGCGCCGCTCTGATCAGTGGCCATGATTGACTTCCCGAGACGTGAGGATCCACCAACCACCCTGATGACGACCCGCGCCGCGCCCTAGAGGCGAACGTCACTGGGAGCCGACGAGCTCCCAACTCGGCGATGGGCACGAAGTCGTCTCCCGTCAGCCGCTCGACCGTGAGCTGGACGGGTCAGTGGTCCCGGTACTGGCGCGCCGGCCCGCCGGGAGGACCGTCAGCTGTGGCGGGCGATGAACGCTGCGGCGGCCGCGTTCCAGCCCGCCGGGTCGTGGGCGTTGACCGCGTGGGCCCCGTCGAGCTCGACCACCTCCAGGCCTGGTATGCGCCGGGCCTGGGGCAGCAGCCGGAGGAACCGCTCCTCGTCGATCCCGACGGTGAGCAGTGTCGGCCGGGAGACCTCGGTCACGCGGTCACCCAGCGGCAGGCGGGCATTGGTGATGAAGAGCGACTCAGCGATCCCGTGGGCCTCGTGCTCGTCGAACTCCACCGCCAGCCGGACCCTGGTCGCCTCGCCGATCCGCTTCGACCGTCCGGGGTTGACCCAGTGATCCCGCAGGATGCCGGTGCCCTCCCGCCGGAGTTGCTCGACGAGCGGGGTCACGGTCGTCCGGTGACGCTCCAGCCATCCGTCGGTCGGCGAGAAGGCCGATGAGCTGTTGGTGATGACCTGGGCCATGACCCGGTCGGGGTAGTGGAGGCCGTACCGGAGGGTGAGGGCGGCCCCCATCGACTGGCCGATGGTGATCCACCGCTCGACCCCGAGCTCGGCTCGCAGGTACTCGAACTCCTCGACGTAGCCGGCCGGCTCGTAGCGAGCGGGATCGGTCGGGCTGGGGGAGCGGCCGTGGCCCCACAGCTCGACGACGACCGGCCGGCACACCGCGGACAGGGCGGCGATGTTGTCGGACCAGTAAGACCGGCTGCCGATCGCGCCGTGCACGAGCAGCGCGTACGGCCCCCGTCCCTCGTGGACGACGACGTTGAGGTGCTCGCTGGCGATCGCCGATCTCCGATCAGTCGGCGATCGCGGTGAACGCCTGATCGGCGATGTCCCAGGTTCGCTTCAGGTCCTCGTCGGTGTGGGCCACCGACACGAAGTGGTTGTGATAGCTGAGCAGGTACGCCCCCCGCTCGACACAGGCCGCGATCCAGCGGGCGTGGAACTTGGCCCCGCCCTCCCCGGCGATCCGGTAGTAGGGCATGCCCGGCACGCCGGTCGCCCGAAGGTCGTGACCGTGCGACACGGCCACGTCGACCAGCCCAGCGTTGAGCCGCTCGCCGAGATCGGTGATCCGGTCGGCGGCGTCGGTGGCGACGAGCTCATCGAGCGTTGCGACAGCCGCCGCCATAGGGCCTGCGTTGAAGAACTGGGTTCCGGTGTAGAACACGTCGGTGGCGGCCGACTTCAGTGCGTCGCTCCCCGTTAGGGCGGCGATCGGGTGGCCGTTGCCCAGCGCCTTGCCGAAGCACATCAGGTCGGGTTGGAAGCCGTAGGCAGTGTGGGAGCCGCGGAGGTCGATACGAAACCCCGCCCGGACATCGTCGACGATCAGCACGACGCCCGCCTTCCGGCACATCGTCTCGACGGCCGACCAGTAGCCGTCGGCCGGTAGCTCGTTGTCGACGAAGACCGGGTGGTGGTACGGCGACGAGATGAAGCAGGCCACGTCGCCGTCGTGCTCGTCGAGGACTCGCTGGAGCGCGGCGGTGTCGTTCCACGGGACGCTGAGCACCAGTTCGTGGTCGAGGGGAGTCGAGCCGGGATTGCCCGGCGTCTGCATCCAGGCCGCCGCGCCGTGATAGCCGCCGTCGACCTTGACGACGTACTTCCGGCCCGTGGCCGCTCGCGCCACCATCACCGCCAGGGTCGTGCCGTCGGCACCGTTCTTGCCGAACAGCGCCCAGTCGGCACCGGTGATCTGGTCGACGAGCCGCTCGGCCAGCTCGACCAGGACCGGCGAGGCGAGGCTGACGGTGTTGCCGGCCGCCATCTGCTTGGCCGCCGCCCCGTCGACGGCCGGATGGTTGTAGCCGAGGATCATCGGACCGTAGGCGCACATCCAGTCGACGTAGTCGTTGCCGTCGATGTCGGTGAAGTGCGCCCCCTCGGCCCGCTCGAAGAAGACCGGCGAGGCGTCGGTGACCGCGTAGCCGTAGTGGCCGTGGATGCCCTTGGGAATGACCTTCTTCGCTCGCTCGTAGAGCGCCTGTGACTTGGTCGTGTCCACGTCAGTCCTCCTTCAGGGCCACGTAGCGGGAGATTACCGTGCGGGTCACCTGGGCCACCTCATCGTCGCCGAGGCCGTAGGCCCAGTCGGTGCAGCCGGTGGTGAAGACCTCGCCCCGTCCTCGCCGGTAGGAGCCGAGCACCGCGTTGCCGACGGCGAACCGGTCGCGGTTCTCCGGCGTGTCGGCACCACCGAGGCGCTCCGCCACCCAGTTCAGCTCGCCGATGTAGCTGTCGACCAGGCCGGGCGCCACCTCATGAGTCTGCCAGAGGTTGGCGGGGGCGGTGGCTAGGACCTCGAAGTCGGGCGGTGTACCCCCCGCACCGGTCGGAACCGGCCGTCCGTCGACGAGCTGCAGCTCGCACCCGTCACACTCGTAGCCGACGACCACCGGGTCGGCGCCGAGCAGATCACCCGTTCGGAGATCGAGCCCATCGAAGACCCAGTGATCGGGCCGCCACACGGTGTAACCACCCGAGCCCCTCGGCGAGTTGCGTACCCGGGCATAGCCACCGCGGGTGAAGCTGACGCCGGTCATCTCGTTCTCCGGTCGGCGGCACAGGGGATCGCTCCACATCGTCGACACGGTGTGCTCGGCGTCGGTTCCGACCACTGGATCTTGCTCGAAGTCGGTCTTGTAGCCGACGATCCGCTCGCCGTGGTCCTCGAACCGCACCTGCCAGAACGAGGTGTTCCCGGACAAGAAGACCGCGGCTCCGCCGTCGTCGACCCACCCCTCGACGGCGTCTCGCATCGAGGCCGACCAGTACTCGTCGTGGCCGACGCTGAGGTAGAGGGAGTACGGAGCCAGCAAGCCCGGCTCGGAGGCCAGGTCCAAGCTCGTGGCGTAGTCCAGTTGGAGACCCTGATCTTCGGCCCAACCGGCGAAGATCCGCTCCCAGTTGGCCCACCCGGCCGCCGCCGACCAGTACGAGTACGAGTCGAAGTAGTCCTGCACATCGGCCGCCGGGAGCTCAGCGAAGCAAGCGACCCGGTAGCGGTGCGGGTCCGGCTTGTCGAGGAAGCCTGCGGGAAGCGGCCGCAGTTGCGAGGTCACGTGACCGCCGGTGTAGAAGCTCGGCCCGCCCCAGTCGTTGTAGGCGGCCCAGGTGGAGGTCGAGAGGACGAGCAGCGAGTCGGCGGGCTCGGAGGCCTTCACCACGAAGAAGGCCTCGGCCGAATCACCCTCGATGGTCGAGAGCTCCACGAGGTAGAACCCGGAACGCCAGTCCGGTCCGATCTCGATGGTCAGGGTCGGGTCCCACCGACAGCCGTTGACCGCCACATCCTCGGGCACCGGCTGGGTCGGAGCGGCCACGTGCTCGTCGTGGTGGACGACCGTCGGTTCAGCGCCGATCCGTGAGATCACAATTTCGCAGGCGTCAGCATCGGAGCTGACCATGAGCTCGATCGGCTCCCCCGCCCGGCCGGATTGGGGCCAACAGTATCCAGCGATCATCAGGCGACTCTATGACCCCGCCCGATCGCCGGCCAGATCTCGTCGGTGGGCGTTCTCGGCAGCCGGGCGCGACAATCCAGGGGTGACCGACCTGCTCGACCGACACCATCAGGCCATGGGGCTCGGGGCGCCGTTGTTCTACGACGATCCCATCCAGCTCGTCCGCGGCGAGGGGGTCTGGCTCTACGACGCCGACGGTCGGCGCTATCTCGACCTGTACAACAACGTTCCTTCTGTCGGGCATGCCAACCCCCGGGTGGTGGAGGCAATCGCAGGCCAGGCCGCCACTCTGAACGTCCACAGCCGCTACCTCCACGAGGGTGTGGTCTCCTACGTCGAGCGCCTCGTCGGCCTGCACCACGATGGGCTCGAGTCGGCGGTGTTGGCCTGCAGCGGCACGGAGGCGGTCGAGGTGGCGCTCATGATCGCTCGGGGCGCCACCGGGAACCGCGGCGTGATCTGCACCGACGCCACCTACCACGGCAACAGCGCCCAGGTGGCCAGGCTCACTGCGCTCCCGGTGGGAACCCGGCGGACGGGCGTGCGGTCGATCTCGACGCCGCAGCGGTACCGACCGATCGAGCCCGGGCTGACCGAGGCGGAGCTGTGCGAGCGGCATCTCGCCCAGCTCGAACAGACGATCGCGGCGCTCGAGGCCGATGGTGAGCGGTTCGCCGGGATGATCATCTGCTCGATCCTGGCCAACGAAGGACTGCCGACCGCTCCGGCCGGCTGGTTCGAGCGGGCGGCCGAGATCGTGCACGACGCCGGCGGTCTGGTCATCGCCGACGAGGTCCAGGCCGGCTTCGCCCGCAGCGGCAGCTGGTGGGGCTACGAGACCAGCGGCTTCCGGCCCGACATCGTCTGCATGGGCAAGCCGATGGGCAACGGCATGCCGCTCTCCGGGGTGGTCGCCAGCCACGAGCTGGTCTCCGGCTTTCGCCACCGTCACCGCTACTTCAACACGTTCGCCGCCAGCCCGATGCAAGCAGCGGCCGGCATGGCCGTGATCGACGAGATCAGCGATCGCGAACTGGTGGTCCACGTGGCTGGCGTCGGCCAGCGGCTCCGGACTCGCCTCGAGGAGCTTCAGGCCGACCATCCAGAGATGGGCGACATCCGCGGCCACGGCTTGTTCATCGGGATCGACTGGGTGCGACCCGGTACCACCGAGCCCGATGTCGCCGGAGCCGCCGACGTGGTCGAGGGTCTCAAGCGACGAGGCGTCTTGATCGGCAAAGCTGGGCAACACCGCAACGTCGTGAAGATCCGACCTCCGCTCGTGTTCGACGAGGAGCACGCCGAGCTGTTCCTGTCGGCATTCGCCGAAACGGTTGCTGGTGCCCGAATCTGAACATCCCGCGACCGAACCTCGGTGCGGTGAGCGGCCGGGCCCCGAGGACTTCCTCGCGGCGGCCGCCCTGGCCGCTCGGCACTGGGGGTTCGAGCCGGCCTCGATGGAGATCCTGTCGATCAGCGAGAACGTCGTGTGCCAGGCGGCGCTCCCCGACGGGCGTCGGGTGGTTGTCCGTCTGCATCGGCCCGGCTACAACACGCTCGACGAGCTCCGCTCGGAGGTTCAGTGGGTGGAGTCGCTGGCGGCCTCGGGGGTGCCCGTCTCGCGGCCGGTGCCGGCGCTCGACGGCTCGCACTACGTGCCCGTCGAGGTGGGTGGCGAGCAGCGGTTCGTCGGCGTCGTCGACTGGGTCGATGGGCAACCGCTCGAAAGCGTCACCGACCTCGACCCCGACCTCGTGATCGAGCACTACGGCCAGATCGGCGAGCTCGCGGCCCGGATCAGGCAGCACAGCACGGTGTGGGAGCCCCCGACCGGTTTCGTACGCCGCCGGTGGGATGCGGACGGGCTGGTCGGGGACGACCCGTTGTGGGGCCGGTTCTGGGAGGTCGAGGGGCTCTCCGGCAGCCAGCTGGCGGTGTTCGTCGCCGCCAGGGCGGCGCTGCACCGCGACTTGAGCGCCCAGCCGACCGGCATCGACCGGTTCGGTCTCATTCACGCCGATCTGCATCTGCGGAACCTCATGGCCGACGGCGAACGGCTCACCGTGATCGACTTCGACGACGCCGGCTTCGGTTGGTATGCCTACGAGCTGGCGGTCGCCCTGCACCACGCGCTCGACGAGCCCTGGTACGGCGAGGCCCGAGAGGAGCTCTTCACCGGGTACCGCAGACGGCAACGGTTGGCCGAGGACGAGGTGCAGCTCGTCGATGCGTTCTTGTGCGTTCGCAGCCTCCTGGTCGTCGCCTGGCTCGCCGCCCGGCCCGAGCTGGGGATGCACGCCCACCTCGAGCTCGTCGCCGGCACAGCCGAGACGATGGCCAAGGCCTATCTCGACGGCGGGTCCTGACGCTGGGCCCGGGTCAGGAGCCCGGGTCGGCGATCGCCCGCGCCGCCTCTTCGATGATGCCGAGGGCGAGATCGAGGTCGGACTCGGAGGTCGTCAGCGGTGGGGAGAAGCGGACGGTGTCGCCGTGAGCGTCCTTGGCCAGCAGGCCCCGCCGGCTGAGCTCCTCGGCCAAGGCTCGCCCTGTGGCTCGTCCCGACTCCAGCTCGACGGCCCACCAGAGCCCGCGTCCTCGAACCTCGAGCACGCCGGGCAGCTCGGCGGCCACCAGCCGGTCGAGGGCGCGGGCGCCGAGGGCGGCCGAGCGGGCCTGGAGGTCCCCGGGTTCGAGCAGGCGAATCACTTCGCGACCGACGGCGGTGGCGAGCGGGTTGCCCCCGAAGGTGCTCCCGTGCTCGCCGGGGCGGATCACCTCCAGGATGTCCCAGTCGGCGACCACGGCCGACAGCGGCACGATCCCCCCTCCGAGCGCCTTGCCGAGCACGTACACGTCGGGCTCGACGCCTTCGTGGTCGGACGCGAACGTGTAGCCAGCCCGTCCGAGGCCGGACTGGATCTCATCGGCGATCAACAGGACACCGGCCTCGTCGCAGACCGCTCTCAGCGCCCGGAGGAACCCGGGCGGCGGCACGATCACCCCCGCCTCACCCTGGATCGGCTCGACGAGCACTGCCACCGTGTGCTCGGTGACGGCCGCCTCGACCGCTGCCGCGTCGCCGAAGGGAACGGAACGGAAGCCGGGTGTGTAGGGACCGAACCCGCACCGAGCCAGCGGGTCGTCGGAGAACGAGATGATCGTCGTCGTCCGACCGTGGAAGTTGTGCTCGAACACCACGATCTCGGCCTTGCCGGCCGCCACCCCCTTGCGCTCGTGGCCCCACTTGCGAGCGAGCTTGATCGCCGACTCGACGGCCTCGGCCCCGGTGTTCATCGGCAGCACGGCGTCCTTGGCGCACAAGCCTGCCAGTGCAGCGCAGAACTCATCGAGACGGTCGTCGCGGAACGCCCGACTGGTCAGCGTGAGCCGATCGAGCTGCCGGCGGGCGGCAGCCACGAGTCGTGGGTTGCGATGACCGAAGTTGAGCGCCGAGTAGGCCGATAGGCAGTCGAGGTAGCGGCGGCCCTCGGTATCGGTCACCCAGCTCCCCTCGCCGCTCGTGAGCGTGACGGGGAGCGGATCGTAGTTTCGGGCGGTGTGGCTCATGACGGCGCCCCCGGGTTCGGGAAGGTCGAGCGGGAGGGTGGTCACGGCCGGACCTCCGCTTCCTGGTCCTCTTCGTCTTCATCCGGTATGTCCTGTCACCGAGCATCCCACAAGGGACGAACGTCATGAACAGCGGGGAGGCATCGGCGGCGATCCGGTTCACCGACCTGACGTTGTGCCCTGGGCTGGTGGCGCTCGGTGTGGCACCCTTCCACCATGACCAACAGCGTTGCCTTGGGGTGAGCGCGATCGCCCGGGTCGCACCACGACGGCCAGAGCCACGGCCCCGATCGCTGTGGCGGCAGGTAGCAGTCCCCACCGAGCACGGTGGTTGGGGGCTCACGCTCGAGCCAGCGGTGCTCGGGCTGCTCCTGAGCTTCTCATGGGCTGGCGTCGCAATCGCGCTCGCTGCTCTGCTCACCTTCGTCCTCCGCACACCGGTCAAAGTGGTGCTCGTCGATCGCCGCCGCGGCCGCGCCGGCGATCGAACCCGCATGGCGGCGCGGATCGCCACCGCCGAGGCGTTGATCCTCGCTGGGCTGATCGTGTTCGCGGTCCGGTCGGCCGGTTTGGCCTGGGTGGCGTTCCCGACTGCTGCGCTGCCGCTCGTCGCAGTCGAGCTGTGGTTCGACGCTCGCAGCCGAAGCCGGCGACTGCTGCCGGAACTCGCCGGGGCCTGCGCCATGGCGTCGGTGGCGGCGTCGATCGTCGTCGCCGGGGGTGCAGCGGTCGGGCTCGCAATCGCGGCGTGGCTCCTGGCGACGGCCAGGGCGATCATGTCCATCGCGTTCGTCCGAACCCAGATCGACCGGCTCCACGGACGCTCGCGAGGTTGGCGGACCAGTGACCGGTTCCAGGCGGCGGGCGTCGCCGTGGGTTGGCTGGCCGTCGCCGCTGACGCCCGGCTCGCGGCCGGGGCCGGCGCGGTGTCGGCTCTCGGCGTGGTGCAGCTGTTGTGGGTCCGCCGCCAACCACCCAAGGCGAGCGTGCTCGGCGCCACCCAGATGGTCCTCGGGTTGGTCGTCGTGGTGATCGCTGCCGCTGGAGCTCACGTCATGTCGTGACGGACTCGGTCGACATGCGGGCCGTGTGGCGACGTCAGGTCTCGGCCGCATCACCGGCGCTGAACACGGCCCACCACAGCTCGGAGGCCGCCTCCCGACCGATGCGTTCCTCGAGGTCGGCGAACAGGGCGGCGAGGCGGCTGGGCGACCCAGCCGCCTCGGCGACCTCCGTTTCGAGTTGAGCCCGATCGGCCGCCATCGACACCATCGTACGATGCCCGCCAACGTCTCAGGGGCCTATATCGAGAGGATCGGTCAGCGGTCCGAGCCGGTCGGCGGTCCCGTCACCGTGGACGCCGGTCACGGCGCCACCGGTCGGCCAGGACGACGCCCAGTGCGGCGGGTACGGCGATGGCGACCGGCAGGATGCCTTGCGGGTTGAGGGTGCGGCGGTCGGCGACCGTGATCGTGGTCGCGCTCGATACCGCAACCGTGTGGTCGTCGGGCCGCAACGCCACCGCGTAGAGCACGAAGTCGCCTGGCGCGATCGGCTGGACGGCCCACCAGACCGTGGCCGCGCTCCCGCTGTGGAGCGAACCGACCGACTTGGAGAGCGTGGCGGTCCAGTCCTCGGGGTCGACCGAGCCGGCCGACCCGAGGCTCGTGATGTCGAGATGGGCGACCAGCCCCTCGATCGAATCCGGGGATGTGTTGGTGATGGTGACCGCGATGTCGACCTGCTCGCCCAGTTCGACGGTCACGGCCGCCGGCTCGACCGTAACCGCGACCGGCTGATCAGCGCTCTGAGCGAAGGCCGCCGTGGGCACCGCCAACATCCACAGAGCGGCGCCCACGGCGGCGGCCCGTCGTGCTCTGGCCCGCTTCATCGCGAGTCCCCCAGCTCGATCCTCCGAGACAGCCGGACGGCGACGGCGGTCAGCAGCACGGCGGCTACAGCGGGCGAGACCAGCAGGACCCACTGGCTCGCCCAGCTCCGCTGGTTGACGAGCACCTCCTGGGCCAGCCTCAACCCCGATGCGATCGGATTCACCTTGATCAGGATCGACCCGAGGACACCGTCAGCCCGGATGGCAGGGAGCTGGCTCGGGGCGGCGAGCAGCACCAGCGCGGCCAGCGACGCAGCGAGGCTGACCCGGGTCGACAAGGCGACGCTGCTGATGGCGAGACCAAGAGCGGTCAGCGCGGCGGCGACCAGCGAGCCGGCAACGACGAGCGTGATGAGGGCGTCGGCGGCCACGCCGGGACCTCGGGCCATCGTGACCACGAACGGCACGGCTACGACGAGCGCTGCGGCCCACATGCTCGTCGCCGCCAAGAGCTTCCCGACAACGAGGTCTCTCCTGCTGAGCGGGCTCACGAGGAGCGCCTCGAGCGTGCCCCGCTCCCGCTCCCCGGAGATGGCATCGGCGCTGATCACGATGGCGCCCAGGGAGCCGAGCGCGATCGCGGTTTGCACGATGACACCAACGGACTCACGGGCGTCGAGCAGGTTGATACCGGCGTCGGCCGACGCGAGGTAGGCCAGCACGGCCAGCAGCAGGCTGAAGCCGAACAATGCCGTCAAGCCCCGAGTGCTGCCCCACAGGTCCCGCAACTCCTGGCGGGCCACGAGCGACGATCCGCCTGGGGAGCGGGCGGCCACTCGCCGCTCGGGACGAGCACCGATCGTCGCGGCGTCGGTCGTCATGCGGCCACCTCCTGGTCGGCGGTCAGCTCGAGGAAGGCATCGGTCAACGTGGCTCGGTGTCGCTCGAAGCCGAGCACCTCGACGTCGGCATCCAGGGCCGCCCGTAGCATGGCGGCACCGGTGCCGACGCCGGCCGAGAGGGCGACGTCGATCACACCGGGTCTCGATTCGTCGAGACCGACGGCCGCTGCGCCCACCGATCGCTCGATCAGCCGAGCCGCCCCCACCGCGTCGTCCGGGTGGACGTGGAGGCGGGCGATCTCGGCCCCCGTGGCCCGAAGGATCACGTCTTCGACGGTGCCGGTGGCGACGATCGCCCCGCGGTTCATGATCGCGATGCGATCGCAGACCCGTTCGACCTCATCGAGGAGGTGCGTGCACAAGACCACCGTGGTGCCGTTGGCGGCAGCGAGCTCGCCGAGATGGCGGACGATCTCGTCCTTGCCGGCCGGATCGAGGCCCAGGGTCGGTTCGTCGAGGAACAGCACCTCCGGGTTGTTGATCATCGCACGGCACAGACCGAGCCGTTGCCGCATGCCCCGCGAGTAAGCCGAGATACGAGTCGTCGTGGCGGCGAGCCCGAACCGCTCGAGCAGAGCGTCGGCGCGATGGCGGGCCTCGGGTTCGCCGAGGCCGTAGATCCGCCCGAAGTAGACGAGATACTGCTCGCCGGTTGGGGCCTTCGGGTAGCCCGACGACTCGGGGAGGACCCCGATCCGCCGGCGGATGGCGGTCTGATCGTGGAGCTCGTGGCCGGCGATCGACGCTGATCCCGACCTCGGCGCGATGATCGTGGTCAGCGCCCGGATGACCGAGGTCTTGCCGGCGCCGTTGGGTCCGAGCAGTCCGAAGACCTCCCCTCGACCGACGGTGAAGCTGACCGCGTCGGCGGCGACGTGGTCGCCGTAGGCGACGGTGAGATGTCGGCATGCCACACGCTCGTTCATCGCCCCAAGGGTGGCCCATGCTGCCTGACCGCCAGCTGAACCGAGATCTTCGAGGCGACGTGATCTCGGCGCTCAGCCAGGAGGCCAGATGTGAAGGGTGTCCTGGTCGGTCCCGACGGCGAAACTGAGCCGGCCGTCGGGACCGGCAGCGACACCGACGTTGGTCGTGATCCGACCGTCGAGAGCGATCGTCGCGACCACGGCGACGCTGTCGCCAACGCGTTCCAGCACGCCAAGCGAACGCCGCTCGTCGGTCGGTAGAACGACGTTGAGCGAGCCGTCCCCGTCCGCGTCGGCCACGATGCCGAGATCGACGTTGCGGCTCCCGATCTGGTGGTTGGTGAACCCTTCGATCGCCGCCACCCGAACGAGCTCGGCCCCCTCGACGCGGAAGAACTCGACGGTGCCGCCGATGTGGGGGGTCCGCACGTCGATCACTTCGAGCTCCCCGCGGGGACCGATCGGGGCGATGGCCAGCTGGTTCCGCCACCGGTTCCCCCGACCTATGGGGGCCGACTCGGCGAGCAGCCGGCCGTCGAGCGTCCAGAGGGCCAGCCACGCGCCGACGTCGGCATTGCTGTGGGTGACGAGCACCTCGGGCGTCCCGTCGCCGTCGATATCGGCGAGCAGCGGCGCGAGCCCTTCGATCACCGTCGGCTCTGCCGGCCCGAACGTCGTCCCCGCCCCGGTCGTTGAGTCGACCACCCCGACCGCCGAGGCCTCGAGGCGATCGCCCAACACGCCGTGGGGGTACCGATCGGTCGGGCCGACGAGCGCGACGATAGTGTCGCCCCACTCGACGACCGTGCCGTCGGGCAAGGGGTTGGTGAACGAGCTCATGAGATCGTTGCCTCGGGACGCCGCGATCGCCCTGTCGACGACGCCGTCCAGCCCGACGACGATGGTGTCGCCGGTATCGAGCTCGACCCACCACAGTGGCCCGAGCGACGGGTGTGACAGCGGTGCAAGCTTGGTCGGACGACTCGGTAGGGCGATGTCGACCGGGTCGACACGATCGAGGGCTCCTCGCCCCTCGGCGACCCGGTTCCCGGCCGGTGTCACGTCGGGCCGTCCGATTGCGAGCACCGGGGCATCGCCTCCTCCATCGGCGTCGCTGGTGCCGTCGGCTGACCGGCCCGGCTCACCGCGACCTACGGCACCGGCGGTCTCCTCGCTCGACGACGAGCTCGGGGCGGCGGCGTCTGGGCCGCTGCAGGCTGCAACGACCAGGGCGACCGCCAGCGGTAGCGAGCAGATGGCCGTGCACGAGCGGAGCATGTCCCGGCGGTCTCGTCAGGCGAAGCGGCGCTCGAGATCTTCGATCTCTGGCAAGCCGATCAGCTCGGTGAACGCTCCGAAGGGCACGAGCTCGTCGACGAACGCGGCCGGTGTGCCATCGGCCTTGAGCCGGGCCAAGAACTGCTGCATCGCCGCAGTGGCCGCGAGCAAGGTGCCGATCGGCATGATGATCACCGCAAACCCCAGGTCGGCGACCTCCGCGTAGCTCAACGGCGGGGTCTTGCCTCCCTCGGCCCAGTTGAACAGCAGCGGGACGTCGGCGAGGTCAGCTGCGACCCGGGCCAGCTCGTCGGTGCCCTCGAGAGCTTCGACGAAGAGCACATCGGCACCAGCGTCGGCGCATCGCCGTGCCCGTTCGATCGCGTCGTCGAGACCGTGTGAGGCGCGAGAGTCGGTCCTGGCGACGATCACCAGGTCGGGATCCGTGCGGGCTGCGACCGCCGCCCTCACCTTTCCGACCATCGTCTCGATGTCGACGACCTCCTTGTTGTCGAGGTGCCCGCACTTCTTCGGCAGGATTTGATCCTCGAGGTGGATCCCGGCAACGCCCGCTCGTTCGTACTCCTGCACGGTGCGGATCACGTTGATCTGATTCCCGTAGCCGGTGTCGGCGTCGGCCAGCACCGGCAGGTCGGTGGCGGCGACGATCCGTCGCGCGTTGTCGACCATCTCGGTGAGACCGAGCAGGCCGACGTCGGGACGACCGAGCAGCGAGGCGGTCGCCCCGAATCCGGTCATGTACACGGCGTCGAAGCCGGCCCGCTCGACGAGCCTGGCACCCAGCGCGTCGTAGACGCCGGGCAGCACGAGTGGCTCGCCCGTGGATCGGGCCTGATCGAGTTTGGCTCGGAGGGCAGCGGGTCCCGGCGGTCGTCGGCGGAGCAGGTCGGCCATCCGCCGATCCTAAGCCGCCGTTCGAGCAGCAGGGGTGGTGGTGCCTCGACCCTCGGTCGGGCCGCCGCTGCTCTACGGTGGTTGGCGGGCGGACACAGAGCTCGCGGTGAAGGGATAGAACGATGAGGCGCAAGGCTTCCAAGCGTCAGGACTCCCGCCGGGTCGAGCTGCAGTCGGGGGGAACGGTCACCGTCATCCTCAACTGCAGCGTGTTCGATCTGACGATGGAGGATCGGGACTTCGTGACTCGGATGATCGACATGGTCCGCGACTACGAGGCGGTGAACGTCGCCCGAGCGAGCAAGCCGGATGGGTCCCCGTCGAAGGCCGAGGTGGCGACCGGGACCGAGGCCTGAGGACGGCTCCGCCGCATCGGGGATCATCCGTTCACCGAGGGCGGGCTCTGCGTCAAGGTCACCGACTACCCGAACCACATCAACGCGGCGGATCGTCTCCTCCACCCCCTGCGACGGACCGGACCGAAGGGGTCAGGCCGCTTCGATCAGATCTCGTGGGACCCTGCGCTCGACGAGATCGCCGAGCGGTTCGCCGACATCATCGAGACGGTCGGGGCCAAGGGCATCCTGCCCTCCAGCTATCAGGGGCAGATGGGCGTGCTGGCCTAAGGACTTCTTTTCATTTATCGGTGCTCGTTTAGTCTTGAGTGTCACAGGTGCTGGTTAGTGTGTGGTCATGGGCGGGACCCTCGGGACTCTGGAAGAGACGATGGCCACCGTGGATCTGGGGGCGTGTTCCGATGCTCGGTTGCGGTCGCTGACCGG
>JAOTYQ010000798.1 GCA_029861725.1 Acidimicrobiia bacterium
CGCCGCGAGCTCGAATGGCACACTGGCGGCGTGCGGGTGCGGGCATGGCGACAGCGGACGGGCCTCGGGTCAGCGACGGCGGTGGCCCTCGGCGGCCTGAGCATCGTCGCCCTCGTGCTCTCGGCGTGTACCGGAACTCGGGCCGGGGCGGGAGAGGAACACGTGCTGGGATCGGAGACCACCCTGGTCGCGGTGGCCGAAGGCGAGCAGGCCGCCGGCGGCGGCCGCGATCAGGGCGGGAGCCGGCTCGGGATCGACCGATCCGGCGAGACCGATGCAACCGCAGAATCCGGGGCCACCGATGCCGCCGACGACGAGGTCTTCGATCGGGTCGTCGCCGGCATCGAACAGGCCCCGCCGGACGTCGCCGACTTCTTCGACGACATAACTCGGGACCGGGTCGACGAGCTCGCGACGGGCATGTGCGAGGAGCTGAGTCCCGAACTCTCCCTGGCAGAGCTGGCGGCGCTGACCGTCGCCGGTCGCGACGACCTCACCTCGGCCGAACGCAACCTCCTCGACCTCGCCGGCTACCGGCTGGCCATCGGCGTGATGGTCGGCGCCTACTGCCCGGAGCAGTTGCCGCTCGACGCCGACGTGATCCTCGCCGACGTGCAGCTCGGCGATCCCGATGCGTACCGCGAGATCCTGCCGTCGCTGTTCCCGGCCGACCACGGCGCCGCCGCCTTCGTCGAACAGCTCTCCGACCGTCGCCTCGAACAGCTGCAGCGGGCGGCCTGCCGGGCGACCGCCCGGGCCGAGACGCTCGTCGAGCTCGGCGCCGCGATCGTCGACCAGTACGACGACGTGCTCCGAGCCACCGAGCGGCAAGCCGTCGACGTCGACGAGTACATCGACCTCGTCGGCTCGCTGCTCGGGTGGTTCTGCCCGGCCGAGCTCGTGCCCGACCTCAGCCCTTGACCGCGACCACGATGCACTCGGTCAGGTGGAAGGCTGCGGCATCCTGATCGCCGGGTGCCCCCAGCTCCGGTCGGAGGAACTCGGTAGCGGGTTGTGGGGCGGTCTCGAGCGCATGGAGCAGGTCAGCCCGCAGCTCCGGGGCGACGTCCATGTTGTCGACCCACGCGACGAACGCCATGCGCTTGGCCAGCAGCTCGGCGTGCCGGATGGCGAGGCCGGAGGCGGTCAGCAGGGCGAGCCACTCGTCGAGTGACAGGCAGCGAACGTGGCTCGGATCGCGGCGCTGCTCCCAGTCGTTGGCGAACCGAGCGGCGACGAGGTCGTCGGGCACCACGTTGTCGACGAGCCCGAACACCCCGCCCGACCGGAGAACTCTGGCCACCTCGGCGACGAACCTCGGTGGACGGGGGAAGTGGTGGGGAGCGATGCGGCACGTGGCCGCATCGAAGCTCGCAGCATCGAACGGGAGCGCCTCGGCGTCGGCCGGTTCGAAGGTGATGTTGGTCAGCGCCCGCTCGGCCGCCCCGGTGCGGGCCACGGCCAACATCTCTGGCGTCACATCGGTGGCGATCACTTCGTTCACGTGCGGGGCGACGGCGAACGCGGTGTGGCCAGCGGCGGTGGCGATGTCGAGCACCCGCCAATCAGGATCGGGGTGGAGCTCGTCGACCAGGCGGGCCAGGCTCGCCCCCTTCGCGTGCACGGGACTCGTCGCATAGTTGGTGGCGTTGGCACCGAACTGGCGGCGGACGAGGTCGAGGTGGTCCATCGAGCCAGTGTTGCATGGGTCAGCAGGACAGGCTGGTCCAGAGCTGGGCTCGGACCGGCAGCCGTGGCAGGCTGTGGCGGTGAGCGATGCACTCGACTGGCATCGGGTCGGCTCCCGACCCGGCGACAACCTGATCCTGTTCGACACCCGCTACGACCAGATGCGTCATCCGGTGTCGGGTCGGGTCTTCGAGCGGCTCGTGCTCGAATCGGTCGACTGGGTGAACTGTGTGGCGGTCGACACCGACGGTCGCCTCGTCATGGTCCGCCAGTTCCGCTTCGGCACCGGCTACACGACGCTCGAGACACCGGGCGGGATGGTCGACGACGGCGAGAGCTCCGAGACCGCAGCCCGCCGGGAGCTCCTCGAGGAGACGGGCTACGGCGGCGGCACTTGGCGGTACCTCGGTGCGGTCGAGCCGAACCCGGCGATCCACGACCACCTCTGCCACCACTGGCTGGGAACCGGCGTCGAGGCGATCGCCGACCCCGACCAGGGGGCCGGCGAGCACCTGCAGGTCGAGCTCATGACGGCCGAGGAGGTAGTGGCGGCCGCCCAGGCCGGTGAGATCAAGCACGCGCTCGCGTTGTCGGTGATCGGGCGAGTCCTCGACCTGTGGGCCCCTTACCGAACCGCTGCCGAACCCGAGCCTCGCTAGCTTCCGGGCGAGGGTCGCAAGGCCTCGCGTTCCGCTCAGGCCTCCTCGGTCGCTCCGAAGACGTTGGTCTCGCCGCTGGAGGTATAGGCTCGTGGCCGCTCCGACGTGGCGCCGACGGCGGCGGCCGGGCTCTGGCCGTCGACGTGGCCCATGATGCCCCGGTACAGCTCGAAGCCGAGCAGCTCTCGAAGTCGCTGGTCGT
>JAOTYQ010000191.1 GCA_029861725.1 Acidimicrobiia bacterium
CAAATCGACGAGCGAGCGAGCCGAATACCCACACCGCGCAGGCACCTGGTGCGAAGCCGACTCTGGCTTGCGGTCGGCATCTTCGGGTTGATCGGCCTGCTGGCCGCCTGTTCTGAGGAGGGTCAGTCGAGGCTTCAGGAGGGGCTGGAGAACGTCGACACCTCGGCCGGTTCCGATGGGGACTCCTCGCAGGAAGCCGCCCCCGAGGAGACCTCGCCACCGGAAACCGAGGCGCCTGCTCCAACCGAAGCCCCACCCGCCGAGGGCGGAGCATCGGAACCGGCTGCCGATGAGGACGGCCTGTCAACCGAGGACTGGATACTCCTCCTGGCGATCGGCGCCGTCGCCCTGATTGTCATCTTCGGAGCGATCGGTGCGGTCAATCGCCGATCGGCGTCCAAGGCAGCAACCAGATCGGAGTTGAGCGCGAGGCTGAGCGAGATCGTCGGCCAGAGCCGGTGGCTGCACGATTCGGGTAGTGTCGAGGTTCTGCTGGCCACCGACCCCGACCAGATGCAGATGGCGTGGCGGGACGTTCGTACCCGGATGGTCGACCTCGAGAGTCGCATCGCAACCATGGCTGCTGGTACCGGCGACCCGAACCTCGACCAAGACCTCCGCTATCTGGGTCAGTGCGTTGCCGATCTCCGGAGTGCCGAGGAAGGCTACGTGAACACCCGGCTGCGGGCGGGCCAGGACCAGGCCGCGTTGACCCGGACGTCGGATCAAACGGTCACCGATCGTCGCCAGCAGCTCCAGTACGCGATCGAGCCGGTCGCTTCGGCACTGCGGGCGTGAGCCTCGCTAACCGGCACGCTTGACGGAGTTGGTTGCGGCGAACCAAGACGGAGGAAGGACAGGAGATGGCGGTGCAATCCAATCAGTACAACTCGCTGGGATACACAAGTGGATGGGTCGTCTTCGCCGGCACTGTCACGTTGCTCGCGGCAGCCGCGAACCTGCTGTACGGAATCGTTTTGCTGGTGAACGACGACTGGGTGGCGCTGACCCGTGAAGGGCTCATCCGGTTCGATACGACAACAGCCGGCGTCGTCTTCTTGATCTTCACCGGACTGCAGGTTCTGGTCGCGTTCGGGATCTTCACCGGGCAGCTTTGGGCTCGCATCTTGGGAATCATCGGTGCGTCGCTGGGCATCCTGTCCCAGATGGCGTTCTTGTCGATCTATCCAGCGTGGGCATGGCTGGTCATCATCGTCGACGGCCTCGTGATCTACGGTCTCGCTGTTCACGGCGACGAGGTCGCCCAATTCTGACCAGCGTCCCTCACCGCTCGGCCGAGTAGACCGATACCAGTCGAGCCAACAGGACGGCAATGAAGATCTGAGCGAGCACGGCTTCGACGATGGTGAGTCGTTGCGAGAACGGCCCGCTTGGCGTGACATCGCCGAAGCCAACCGTGGTCAGGACCACGTAGCTGAAGTACACGGGAAGCTCGCCGTCGCTCGGCGGGTCGAGCACCGACTCGCCGGTGTACCCGGGGAGCGATAGATAGATCCAGGCGAAGACCTGCCCGATGAGGACATAGACGACCAGCGCACCAACGATGGTCTGTGTCGTCACTCGGGTATGTCGGATTACTCGGCCGAGGACGGCAATGGTGAGCGTTGCCAATAGGACCGCCTGCGCAGTCGCTCCCAATGCCATCGCCGTGCTGTCGACCTCGACGATCGACACGATCCCAGCCCCCACGAGCCCAGCCCCGACCAGGCCGAGGAAGGCCGGGGATCTCATATCGAGGTCAGTGGTGGCGAAGCCAATCAGCAGCGAGCAGACGTTGAGCAGTCCGGCGACGACGGTTATCCCGCGCGACCCCTCTAGCCCGGTGATCATGAAGGTGATCGTCAACGATGCCAGCAGCAGCGCGAAGTTGTCGTGGAGCCTGACCCGGAGTCGGCTGGGACCGGCGCTCACCGGTGACGCTCCGACGTCGGAGCTTGACCGAAGCGAAGCGTGTCACCCCGGGTTGACTGGGGCCGAGACGTCCGCCGCGACTCGAAACCCCAGGTTGCTGGTCCCGATCGCGGGTCCCTGGGGTTTGGCGACCGGACCCTCGCGATCGTGATCAAGACCGAACCAGTCACTGCACCACTCCTACACGATGCCGGCCGTGTTTAGGAGGCTGAGGGCATGTCTGCTCCCGATTCGACCGGGCTCGGATCACTCGGCACGCGACCGAACGTCGGGTTCAACCCCTGGGTGGTTGCGCTCCACGGGAGTCTCGAGCGCTCATCGGTTCAGCGGTCGGTCAGATCAGGCGTCCGCGAACACTTCCTTCAGCTTGGCTTCTTGTTCGGCCGAGAGATTGGAGGCAATGAGCTCGAACTCCTCGGGAAGAGCTTCTTTCACTCTGTCGACCACCGCATCGGACGACAGCAGGAAGAGGGCCGAGGTGCCCTGCGTGACCTTCGATTGGACGTCCTTGATGAAATCGTCATCGATTCCGACATCGACCAGGCTGCCGCTCAGTGCACCGACACCGACCCCAATGGCGAGACCGAGGAAGGGCGCAAAGAAGAGGAGACCGAACAGCAGACCCCAGAATCCGCCGCTCATGGCGCCGGCGCCCGCCATGCTGTGGAGCTGATCTGTCTTCGGCTTCTTCTTGTCGTTGGGCCAGGAAACGACGGCTGCGTCCTGAACGGTGATCAGCTGCTGCTTCTGCAAGCCGAGCAGCGCATCAAGTGATCTCTGGGCGCCGTCAGGATCGGAGAATTTCAGCACCGTGAGCGTAGCCATGAACGAGGGCTCCTTCAGTCGTGACGTGGGATGTGCAGCTCACGATAGGAGTTGGGGCCGGTGACGACAGGTGGTCGGCCTGCTCCACCCGGGTGATGTGGGTCGATGATCGAGGATCTTCGGCTCCGCGATGATGCGTACAATCGTGCTCAAGCGGGCTTCGCCGTCTCGGTGAAACGCAGTCGGTGAACCACACCGGCCAGCATTCCCAGCGGGATGGGAAGCCAGAACGAGAAGAGGCGATAGAGGAGGGTGACGGCCACGGCGTCCGATGCGGAGATCCCCGCCAGGGTCAGCGTTGCAGTGAGGCCGGCCTCGACGAAGCCGAGGCCGCCGGGCGTGAGTGGGATCAGTCCCAGAAGTGCCGAGCTCGCATACGCCAGAAGCACCAGGGAGGGCCTCGCCTCCAACCCGAATGCAGTCATGGCGATCATCAGGCTCAGGAAATCGAAAGCCGCTCGGCTGACGGCCAACAGCGCCGCACGAATCCAGCGTTCATCGAGTCCATCCATCAGCGCATCCCGCCCTCGAAGCAACGCTGTCGACGTCGGGCGATCCGGCGGAAGCACCAACGGGACCAGTCGTCGCGCCGCGTCCACCAGCCGTCCGAGCAGGCGCAACGGCCGATCGAAGCGCAAGGCGGTGACGACGACGACGAACAAGACCGCAAACAGAGCGGCACCCAGCCAAGCGGCGTTGAGGAGGCCACGGGGCACCGGACCTCCCAACAACACACCGGGCAGGGCGATCACCGGGAGGGCGAAGGTGGTTGCCAACTGGAGCAAACCGACGGCGGCGAGCCCCGAAGCTGCCCTGGCCGTGTCGATTCCTGCTGTGCGCAGCATTTGGAACTGAACGGCCGTGCCAGTGGCCGCTCCGCCGGGAATGAGCCGAGCCGCAGCGTTACCCGCCAGCTGGGAGGTGATGATCGGCAGCCAACGGCGGGCGCGCAGCGCCAGCCGTTGCAGGGCCCAGAGCGAGGCGAACGAAGCCGACTGAGCCGCCGCAACCAGGAGTAGCCACGCCGGCTCGAGGTCACGCAGCTGATCCCACGACGAGAGCACTTCGACCACGCTCGGCGCGATCAGATAGAGCGAGACAGCGGTGATGAGCAGCATGACGCCGCGACTGAAGAGTCGACGCACCTGCGACGGATCGCCTAGCTCGGCCGACCCATCCTCGCCACATCCTGGCTCACCGCCAGCGCTCAATGGTTGGCACTTCCTTGGGTCTGGCAACGACGGTTGGGGAGCAACGTAGATGAGGGCCTCGGTCCAGACAATCGGCCCTGGAGGATCACCCGGGTGAATGCGGCTCTGCGATGGTGTCGACACGAGGTGCGGTCATGACCGTCCGTTCATCGATCATGCTCCTGGACACAACGATCGGTGTTGACAGCGGCCCGGTGATGGCGGACGTGTCCGGGGGCGAACGAGCGCTCTACGACGTCTGGGGTGAGACCGTCGCTACGGCTGGCCGTCCACGTTGGCCTGTCCACCGGGCCGGTGGCCAGCGGTGCTCGATCGAGGCAGTCTCACGTTCGGGGCGTGGGGCGAGCCGGTGCGTCGCGCCCTGGCGATTGCCGCCCTCTCTCGGGCCGACGAGATCCTCGTCGATCTGACCACCGCAGAGGGCGCAGAGCCGGATTCACCCGGGTGAAGGGGCCGAGCGGTATGGACCTTTGCCCTACGAGCGAGCAGGCTTGATTTCAGCGGCACCGTTTCCGCATCATCACGCAGCATCTCAGAGATTGTGAGGAGATATGTTCATTGCACAGGAGTGGGGCGTAGGCCAGGTTCTTTGGTCAATATTCTGGTTCTTTCTGTTCTTCCTTTGGATCTGGCTTGTTATCGCAGTCTTCGCTGACATCATCAGGTCCGATATGTCAGGCTGGAGCAAAGCACTCTGGACGATCGGCATCATTATCGTCCCCTACCTGGGTGTCTTCGTCTATCTGATTGCGAACGGAGACGACATGCAAAGCCGATCCGAGGCCGATGCCCGCGCCTACGACGAAGGCGTGCAGACCTACATCCGCGACGTTGCCGGTCAAACCAAGAGCCCAAGCGATGAGCTGGCCGACCTGGCCGCACTTCACAACTCGGGTGCGATCAGCGACCGCGAGTACGATCAGGCCAAGGCCAAAGTGATCTCGGGCTGAAGTTGCGTGCAGGTGCTGGCCGCTCGCAGCTGGCTGCGAGCGGCCAGCACCGCCAGCCCCATGCCTTCATCGAAGGGAGGCTCTGCGTTGGCTGATTTCGCAAGGACGATCAAGCGCTGGTTCGGCCGCCAGGAGCGGAGAGCGGTCCGAGCCGAGGAGTACGAGCGGGAGTTCGATGCCATGATCGACCGACTAGCGGCCCGCAAGGATCACGTGATCGACCGGATCAAGGATGCCGGGGAGACGGGTCGCTGAATGCTCAAGCGTGATCGTGAGCGTCGGGCCGTCCCGGTCTATCGCTGGTCTGGTCCACGGCGCTGAGACCTCCGTGACTCGTCAGCCTTCGCCGGGTCCAGGCGAGTCCACACTGCAGTGAGGAGTACGGCTCCGATCACGGTGCCGATCAGCCCACTAGGTCGGAGCTCAAGGCCGTCGCCAGTGAGAAGGTTGGCGAGCAGCCCTCCAAGGAATGAGCCTGCGATGCCGGTCGCCAAGGCCATGGTCCAATCGATGCGAGTGGAGGCGCGGCCAAGGACGAGCTGAGCCAGCGCTCCCAGGGCCATGCCAGTGGCAATCATCGTCAGGATGAACATGGTGCAAAGGTAGTGGGGGAGGAGGGTGCTGCAGTCACGGTTTCCTAACCTGGTCCCTCAGCTGCCGACGCTGGACCGCAACGGTGGCGGCCGCGCCAAGGGCGACCAATCCACCGACGACGAGTGCGCCGCCGAGCAGCCCAAGGGGCCACCAGGTCACCAACCCAACCGCCATGACTCCGAGCCCGAGTGGGAAGAGGAGTGTGGCCACGAGGTGATGTCGCCAGAACGCCGCCCGCAAACGGAACGTCCAGCCCCGTCTGCGGTCGGGCGAGCCGCTTCCGGGTGGTTTGCGGAACTGGTCTACGAGTTGCTGAAACTCAGCCTGCTCCTTGTCGGTCAGCGACGTTCGTTTGCGGAAGCGTCGAGTCATTATGCGAATCCTCTCGGGCTGAGGTCGACCAAGTGGTCGCCGGAGAACAGTTTGGATGACGTCAGCTCACCTGTTCGCTGCGCTGGTCGCAGTCCTGCTCGGTCTCCCCTGAGCGTCGACCAGCTCCGCGTCGAGGTCCAGGTCGGAACGCTCTTTCACCCGGGTGATCGGGTCCGGAACCGCTGCGCGGGCCTTCGGCCCCTCGTATTGTTGGCGCCCGCGCGCGGACTCCAACAGGTCGAGCATGAGAGCTTGATGCTCTTGGAGGGCGAACGAGGCGGTGCCTCCGTTCCCGATCTGATCGGCTGGGGTCGGGGCGATAGCGGCGATGCGTTGGTGGTGACCGCACGGTTCGACGCACCGCGGCTTCAGGACCTCGGGAATGAGGAGGTGACCGAACGGCAGCTCGCTCAGTGCTGGGAGGCGCTCACCCGCCTGCACGAGGCTGGCATCGCCCACAGAGCGATCGACCGACTCCGGATCGTCGTACTCGACGAGCGGGTCGTGCTGGATGATCTATCGAGCGCGCTCAACACGCCAGACGAGATCACACAGGCCTCCGACGTCGCCCAGATGCTTGTGGCGACGGCCGTCGCGGTTGGCGCCGACCGAGCGATCCAGGCCGCCCTCGGGAGCGTCGGTGACGAGCGGCTCGCTTCCGCCGTCCCGCTACTGCAGCGGGCCGCGCTGCCGGCCTCGTTGCAGCGGGACGCGAAAGATGAGGGCGTGAAGATCAAGGATCTCCGTGCCGCCGTAGCCGAGGCCACCGAGTCCGATGAGGGTGAGCTCGTCCAGCTGGCGCGGGTCACGACCCGCAATCTGGTCATGGTCGTCCTGACCGTCGTCGCAGCGAACGCGCTGATCAGCGCTCTCGCCGACATCGGCTTCGACACCATCGTCGACGAGCTGTCGAACGCCTCCTGGGAGTGGGTCCTGGCGGCGTTGATCCTCGCTCAGCTCACCAACATCGGTGAATACGTGGCGCTGAGGGGATGGTCGACCGCGAGGTGCCATTCGGGCCGACGATCCTCTTCCGCTATGCGCTGTCGTTCATCTCGCTCGCCGTCCCGTCCGAGGCCGGCGCCATCGCAATGAACATTCGGTACATGCGGGGGCTCGGTGTCGACGCTCCCGCCGCCGCAGCCCAAGGGCCGATGCTCACCGTGTTCTCGAAGGGAATGGACGTGCTGCTCCTGCTCGTCGCGAGCCGAGCGGTCGGACAGAGCGTAGACCTCGACGACGTCGACACCGAATCGGTCGTACGGCTCCTGGGGCTGATCGCTTTCGCGCTCGTTGTCGGCATCGTCGTAACGCTCGCGGTGCCGAGACTCCGCGAGCAGATCGTCCCTCCGGTCGCAAGGGCGCTCCGGTCGCTCCGAGGATCGGTCACCAGCCCGGAGCGGCTCGGCCTCATCCTCGGGGGGACGATCATCCAGAAGATCTTGTTCGCCCTCACGCTCAGTGCGTCGGTCAGCGCGTACGGGCAGTCGGTCACGTTCGGGGAGGCGGTGTTCGTCAACTCCGCGGTATCGCTCTTCGTCGGTTTGATGCCCGTTCCCGGCGGCATCGGTGTCGGGGAGGCTGCGCTGACCGCCGGGCTCACGACCGTCGGGGTGCCGGAGGGCGCGGCCCTCGCGGCTGCGATCACCCATCGTCTCGTCACGGCCTATCTGCCACCGGTGGCCGGTTTCTTCACCACCCGCTGGCTGACCGATCAGGATTATCTCTAGCCATGGCGGCCGAATGACTCTGCTTTCGTTGACGTTGGTCTAGTGTCCTGTCAGCTTGATCCGTTGATGAATTCGCCGAGCTATCGGTGTCCCTCGCAAGGACACAGGAGGCGGCCTCACCCGTGAGCGTGAGGCAACGACGAGGACGCCGCTAAGGGCGTCGAGAGCCGGCGAATTAGTGACATGATCAGGCTGACAGGACACTAGATCGGGTAGCTGATTCCGGTGAGCTGCTCCGAGGCGGTCCAGAGGCGCTGCTGCGTATCCGCCTCATGGGACCGGTCGCTCGATTCCACGACGATCGGGTGGCCCCGGGTCTCCATGATCCCGTCGGGTCCGTAGTATTGGCCGCCGGCAGCGTCGGGCGCAGTGGCGGCCCGCAACGTGGGGAGGGCGCCCATGGCCGCGCTCTGAGTCAACGGTCGGAACAAGGGGGTGAGCAACCGGCCGCCGGGGATGTGGCGGCTGAGCTCGGTGTCGGACCCACCGGGGTGGGCGGCCAGGGCCACGGTTTCAGCCCCGGCGCTGGCGAGGCGGCGTTGCAGTTCGTAGGTGAACAGCAGGTTGGCCAGCTTGGAGCGTCCGTAGGCCGCCACCCGGCTGTAGCCCCGCTCGGCGTTGAGATCGTCGAAGTCGATCCTGGAGCGGAAGCGGTGGCCGACGCTGCTGACGGTGACGATGCGCGATCCCTCGACCGGGAGCAGCCGGTCGACGAGCAGGCCGGTCCAGGCGAAGTGCCCGAGGTGGTTGGTCCCGAACTGCATCTCGAACCCGTCGGCGGTCTGCATCCGGGGCGTGTACATGACGCCGGCGTTGTTGATCAACAGATCGATCCGATCCAGGTTGGCCTGCATCTCCTCGGCGGCGGAGCGAATCGATGCCAGTGACGCGAGGTCGAGCTCCTGCAGGCGCAGCTCCGCATCGGGCTGGTCGGCCTGGATGTCGTCGATGGCGGCTTTGCCCCGCTCCAGGGTGCGTACCGCCAGCACCACGGCGGCACCGGCGCGGGCCAATTCCCGGGCCGTCTCCAGGCCGAGCCCCGAGTTGGCCCCGGTCACCACCGCCACCCGACCGGACTGGTCGCCAATGTCGGCTGCGGTCCACTTCTCGTCGCTCATGACGATGTCTCCTGCGCCCCGAGGGTGGCCAGAGCGGCCATGAAGGTCCGCCCGTCGAACTCGTCGTCGCCGTCGCCGCCGGTGATGCCGACGGCCCTGTCGCTGAAGTCACGCATGGCTCAGGTCCGTTCTGCTCCGGTGGCGATGTCGAGGGCGATGCCGGTCTCTCGTTCGGAGACGGCCCAGAGGGTCTGAATGGCTCGATCGAGGCCGATTCGGCGCAGGATGGGTCGGCGGACGGGGGCGCCGTTGTTGACGAAGCGGGGAGCGTAGAGCTGACCGCCCTTGGCCGCCGGGTCACTGGCCGCCCGGAGCTGGGGAAGGGCCCCGCGGGCGGGGCTCATGCCGGTGTGGCGGGCCAGCCAGTGCGAGATCGTGCCTATCGCACCGCCAGCGCCCTGCTCGACGGTATGGGACTGGAGGCCGGTGTCGGACAGTCCGGGGTGGGCGACCAGGCTCTGGGCCCGCACGCCGCGTTGCTCGAACCGGCGTTGGAGGCCGATGGCGAAGTGGTAGTTGGCCAGCTTGGACTGGCCGTAGGCTCGCCACGGGTCGTAGTTGCCCTCCAGGTGGGGATTGTCCGGGTCGACGGCTCGGCCCATGTGGCGGGCGGTGCTGGTCACGCTGACCACTCGGGCGGCGTCGGCTCGGAGCAGGGCGGGGAGGAGCTGGGCGGTGAAGGCCCAGTGGCCGAGGTGGTTGACCCCGAGCTGCATCTCGAACCCATCAGCGGTGCGCCCTTCGGGCATGGCCATGAGCCCGGCGTTGTTGAGCAGGATATCGATCACGTCATG
>JAOTYQ010000800.1 GCA_029861725.1 Acidimicrobiia bacterium
GACACCACGTCGACCAGCTCGTCGACGACCCCCACATCGACGCCGACCACAACCCCAACATCGACGACGACCACCACGACTCCAACATCGACGACGACCACCACGACCCCAACCTCGACGACGACGCCGACCACGACGACCACGACGGAGAGCACGACCACGACGTCGGAGAGTACGACCACGGACAGCTCGCCAACGTCGAGCTCCTAGGAGCCTGCTGATTCGACTCAGCGCCGGCCGGCGTGTGGTGGCCGAGGGATGTCGGTGACCTCGATCTCCGCGCTCAACGTCGCTCCCACGAGAGGGAGTTGGTCACCGCTCCAGAACCGGCCCGGGTCATACCAGTTCGGTGGTCGGGCGGACGGGAGCAGGCCCATGCGCTCGAACGACACCGCCACCAGTTCGGCGCAGTAGATGTCCTCGAGGGTCACCGGGCGACGGAACCGGCCAAGCAGCCACCGCGACACCAAGCTGGCCGACTTGGGAAAGCTGCGACCGCTGTACTCGTCGATCGTGGAGAGGAGGCGGTTCTCCATCTCCGCCGTCGGGGCGATGTCGAGCTGCCGCACCCAGGCTCGTTGCCCGTAGCGATGCGACCACGTCCCGACGGCGTCCTCCAGTCGGTGGAGCTGAGCGCCCCGCTGGTGGGCACCCGTCCACACGTCGGGCAGGGCGGACCCGAGCTCCGCATGCCACAGCAGCGGGGGCAGATCGTCGATCACGACGGCCAAAGCGACGTGGTTGACGGGACTGTTGGTGAAGAGCCGGATCGCCCGATCGGCGGGCCGGCCGCCGCGAAACAGCCAGACGTCGCCGGTCTGGCTCACCGCTGCCGCCTCGGCCAGCGTCGTCGTCGAACCCGAACCCATCGGAGCTGCTTACTATAGGGGCCCATGAAGCACTGGAAGCTCCTCGGCGTCGCTGGACTCGCCGGTGTTGTCGCGGTCGGTGTGTTGGCAGCGCGGCAGCGACGAACCTGGGATGAGCGACCACCAGAGGAGTTGCGAGCGAAGCTCCACGAACGCCTCCGGTCTAGCCAGGGCTGAGCCGGGCGGCGCCGCTCAGATGGCGAGATCGTTGAGGTTGTAGTCGCGAATCACCTGCTCGATGGTGTCGGGGCCGAAGCGGAAATCGTCCTCGAGGCCGGCAAAGGGCTGGTAGTGGTACGGCGCCTCCTCAGGATAGGACTGCCGGCGGGCGTCGATCGCGACGGCGATGACGGCGGAGCGGTCGAAGATCCGTTGCTCGTCGTAGGCGGCAGCCGGAGCCCAGCCGGCGTCTCCATCCTTGACCGTGAGGCGACCCTGGACGCCCAGCACCGACGACCGGCGGTGAAAGCCGAACGTCACGGAGATCCTGGGATCGGGCGAGGTGTTGGCGTAGGAGCCGTGGACAACCTGGCGGTTGGTCATGGTGACATCGCCCGGCTGGCACAGGAGGGGTACGGCGTCGGGGAGCAGGTCGCTGCCACCGTTGTCGGCCACGCGGGCCTTGATGTCGACCCGCCCGACCTTGTGCGTGCCCGGCACGACCCACAGGCCATTGGCGGCCGTCGTCGGGTACAGCTGGACCTGGAAGTTGAAGCCGTGGATTCCCTCGTCCCAGTCGGGTGAGTCCCAGTGGGTGACGCCGTCCTGGTGCCAGGCGACCGAGCCGCCAAGTCCGGGCTGCTTGACGAAGATCGCGTCGTTGTAGGGCACGAAGTCGGGGCCGTTGACGCTGGCAGCGATGGCAAGGAGGTCGGGGTGACCGTAGAGGCGGAGGGCGGCGGGGACGGCTTGGCACATCCCGAACATCAGGTAGACGACGTCGCCGGGGGCGTCGGCGTCCGGTGTCGGCTGCGTCATCTGCGTCGGGTGGCGGCCGGCGAGTGCGTCGGTGCCGCCCCATGGATCCGACAGCGGCTTGATGAACAGGTACGGCTCGACGCCGTAGTCCCGACCGAGAGCGCGACGCCCACGGGCGTCGACGTCGGCGCTGCGGTCGACCGGAGCTCGCTCGATCATCTCGCCGACGCCGGCCCGGAGGTCGTCGATCTCGGCGGGACCGATGACGCCCTCGAACACGTAGCAGCCGTACTCCCAGTAGGCGTCGAGGATCTCGTCGTGGAGCCGGCCGTCGGGCCCGAAGCGCACGGGCCCGCGATTGTCGATCTCGCGCGCTCGGCGCTCCCCGTCAGCGAGGTAGTCGGCCATCGCCAGCGCGTGCTCCGCCCTGGTCGGAGCCGTCGCGGTGCCGCTCTGAATGGTCATGGCTGGTCCCCCTGGCTCTGCTCGGACGGTCGACTGCAGTCGAGCCCGATGTCCAGAGTAGTGGCCGACCCTCCGGCCGGCCGAATGTCACAGGGGCAGCAGCTCCAGCGTCCGGGCGGCATCCCGGGCGATTCCGGGGAGATCCAGCTCTTCGGCGACGGCGAACGCCGCCTGGGCTTTCTCGCTTGCTCGGGCCCGATCGTCGGCACCGCCCTCGGCCAGGGCAGCCGCCCACGACTGGCGGGTGCGGGCGACCAAGGCCGGCGCCTCGAGCATCTCGTTCATGACCTC
>JAOTYQ010000801.1 GCA_029861725.1 Acidimicrobiia bacterium
TGGGCCGATCGATGGCGCTCGTCTCGCTGGTGTTCGGAGTGATGGGCCTGGCCGTCGCTCGGTCGGAAGCGGGCCTGGGCTGGCTGTGGACGGCCCTCACCGCCTACATGGTTTTGCGGGGGCTTGCCGTGTGGTGGCGCTGGCGCAGCGACCGCTGGCTCGTCGTCGGTTCTGGCGTGAGTTGACCACACCACAGGTAGTCGAATGACGCATCTCGCCGATCAGCTGGTGGCCAACCGATCCCGGAGGAGCTCGGCTACCGCCTTGCCGTCGGCTTGGCCCCTGGTCGCCTTCATGACCTGCCCGGTGAAGAATGACTGCAGCTTGCCCCGAGCCTTGTCGTCACCGTCGACGAAGCGCTGCCACTCCTCGCCGTGCTCGGCGATGATCCCTTCGAGGATCGTCGCCAGCTCCGAGGTGTCCATCGCCTCGAAGCCGTGAGCTGCGGCGATCGCTGCCGGGCCACGCCCCGTCTCCACCATCTCGGCCAGCACCTGCTTGGCCTGGGTGGCGGTCAGGGAACCTTCGATCTCGGCCTTGACCAGGTCGGCGAAGTGCTCCGGGTCGAGCGCCTCGGCCCCCTCGACCGCGAGGTTGTTGGCCACATGGGTCAGCACGCGCTCGGCGTCGGCCCCGGCCTCGATGGCGGCGAGCGCCAGCCGGTCGAGATCACGCTGCACGGCGATGGCCGCCGCCTGGGCCGTGCCGCCGCGCTCGACCAGCGACTGCCGTCGCTCACGGGGCAGTGCGGGCAGCGCTGCCCGAATCTCGTCGACCCACTCGGGCGAGGGGTCGATCGGGACCAGGTCGGGGTCCGGGAAGTAGCGGTAGTCCTCGGCCTCCTCCTTCGAGCGGCCGGCCCGGGTCCGACCCGCCTCCTCGTCCCAATGGCGGGTCTCCTGCACGGGCCGCTCCCCCGCTTCGTACAGCTCGACGTGGCGGCGGGCCTCGTACTCGATCGCCCGCCCGATCGAGCGCAGCGAGTTCACGTTCTTGATCTCGCACCGGGTCCGCAGCTCGTCGGCGCCCTTCGGCCGCACCGAGACATTGGCGTCGACCCGTAGCGACCCCTCCTCCATCTTCCCGTCGCTCGCGCCGACCGCCACGAGGATCGACCGCAGCTCCTCGACGTACTCCTTGGCCTGTTCCGGACCCCGGAGGTCGGGATGGCTGACGATCTCGACGAGCGGCACCCCGGCCCGGTTGTAGTCGACGAGGGAGTAGCCGGCGTCGTGGATCCGCCCCGACGTCCCGACGTGGGTCGACTTCCCGGTGTCCTCTTCCATGTGGGCTCGCTCGATCCGCACCGTCGACCCCGACGGCAGCTCCAGCCACCCGTCGACGTTGAGCGCCTCTTCGTACTGGCTGATCTGGTAGTCCTTTGGCATGTCCGGGTAGAAGTAGTTCTTCCGAGCCCAGATGCACCGCTGGATCGTGCAGTTGAGGGCCAGCCCGATGCGGATCGACAGCTCCACGGCCCTGGCGTTGACGACCGGGAGCGTTCCGGGCAAGCCGAGGCAGACGGGGTGGACGTTGGTGTTCGGTTCGGCCCCGAAGCTGTTGCGGGCCGGGGAGAACATCTTCGAGTTGGTGGCCAGTTCGGCGTGGACCTCCAACCCGATGACCATCTCCCAGTCACCGGGAAGCAGACCGGACTCGTCGGCCGCATCGGTCGACTCCGTTGCGGTCACGGGGCCACCTCCTCGAGGGCCCGAGCGGCGCGGTACATGTTGACCTCGCCCTGGAGTGGGGCCATCACTTGCACCCCGATGGGGAGGCCGACCTCGTCGGTGCCGTAGGGCACCGAGATCGCTGGGTGGCCGGTCAGGTTCGACGGGATCGTGCATACGTCGTTGAGGTACATCAGCATCGGGTCGGCCTTGGCCCCGAATGGGAAGGCGACGCAGGGCGACGTGGGGGTCAGCAGCAGATCGACCTCGGCGTAGACCGCCTCGAACTCGCGGATCATCACGGTGCGGACCCGCTGGGCCCGACCGTAGAAGGCGTCCCAGTACCCGGCCGACAGGGCGTAGGTCCCGAGCATGATCCGTCGCTTGACCTCGTCACCGAAGCCCGCGGTTCGTGACGCCGCCATCATCGACGCCGTGTTCGGCCCGTCCCGCCGGAGCCCGTAACGCACGCCGTCGTAGCGGGCGAGGTTCGACGACGCTTCGGCCGGGGCGATCATGTAGTAGGCCGACAGCCCGGCAACGGTCGATGGGACCGATACCGGCTCGACCTTCGCCCCCGCTGCCGACAACGCGTCGGCTGCCTCGTTGGTCCGGGCGATCACCGACGGCTCGAACCCGTCGAGCCCACCACCGGACAGCTCGCTGACGACGCCGATCCGCAATCCCTCGACGCCGGCGTCGAGGGAGTCGACGACCGGCGGGAACCGCTGGGGGATCGAGGTGGAGTCGCGAGGATCGTGGCCTCCGATCACCTCGAGCGCCAGCGCCGAGTCGGCCACCGAGTTCGCGAACGGGCCGATCTGGTCGAGCGAGCTGGCGAAGGCGATCAGTCCATACCGGC
>JAOTYQ010000802.1 GCA_029861725.1 Acidimicrobiia bacterium
CTGCCTCCCCGTCGCCCACATCGGCGGTCTCGCCGTCGTGCTCCGCTCGCTCGTCACCGACACGCCGGTAGAGGTCCACGACACCTTCGACCCCGGCGCGGTCGCCGACGCCGCCGCCCGAGGCGCCACCCTCGTCTCGCTCGTGACCCGAGCGCTGCGCCAGATCCCGGCCGAGCGCTTCCGTGCGATCCTGCTCGGCGGGGGGCTTCCGCCCCCCGATCGGCCGTCGAACGCGATCGCCACCTACGGCATGACCGAGACCGGCTCCGGCGTCGTCTACGACCGGATCCCCCTCGACGGCCTCGAGATCGCGATCGCCGCCGACGGCGAGATTCGGCTCCGGGGTCCGATGCTGTTCCGGGCCTACCGGCACGATCCCGACCCGTTCGACCACGGCTGGTTCCCGACCGGGGACCTGGGCCGGTGGGCCGACGACGGGCTGATCATGGTCGACGGCCGCCGGGGCGACGTGATCATCACCGGTGGGGAGAAGGTCTGGCCGGCCCGGGTCGAACCCCTGCTGACGGCGCTCGACAGCGTGGCCGAGGCGGCCCTCGTCGGTCGGCCCGACCCCGAGTGGGGCGAGCGTGTCGTCGCGGTCGTGGTCCCGGCTGCGGGAGCAGCGGTCCCGTCGCTGGAGGAGTTGCGAGCCGCCGTCACCGGCCCGTTACCGACGTGGTGGGCTCCCCGTGAGCTGGTCCTGCTCGATCGGCTTCCCCGAACTACCCTGGGCAAGGTGAGACGTGAGGGACTGCTCCCCGCCGAGCCGGGACCGACCGTGAGCCCCGCATGAGCAACACTGCTGGTCGTCGACCGTCGGCGGCCCCGCGACGCAGCGGTGACGTGCGGTCGGTTCACTCCGTGAGCATGAGACGCATCCCAGCCGCAGTCGTGGCCGTGTTGCTCGCAGTGACCACCCTGTTGCTCGCCCCGGCCGTCGCTGGGGCGCAGACCGAGGTCGACGGCTGCACCGCCGTCCCCGACTCGGGGCGCACCTTCGATTTCACGGAGGCCTGCCTCGACCACGATCGTTGCTACCTCGAGCGACCGCACGGCGACTCCTCCGACGACCGCCGCCAGTGCGACCGCGACTTCTACGTCGCGATGGTCGATCAGTGCGAATCCGCCTGGCCCGACCGGTCCGACGTCTGGTCACGGCGAGCGTGTCGGGCAGTGGCCGGGCTGTACTACATCGGGGTCCGGTGGTTCGGCGCCTTCGCTTGGGACGTCGGCACCGACGCACCGGTCGCGGCCTGATCGCCGGCGCTCACCGGTGACGAGATGACGGCGGCACCGGCCAGCGACAGCGCGCCGAGGGCGATCCACACCGGGCGGTAGGAGCCGAGCCGGTCGATCGCCAAGCCGACGAGGGGCGCCGAGATCGTCAGCCCACCGAGGAACCCGAGGATCACCACGCCGGTGGCTCGCCCCGACTGCCCGACCGGCACGGACCGGATGACGGTGAGCATGGCGACGACGTTCCACGCCATGATCGTGAACGCCGCGACGGCGACCGCAGGCCACAGCAACCACGCGGCGACACCCTGTGCGGCCAGCAGCAGCACGACGGTGACCGCACCGCCGACCGCTTGAACCCGTAGCGCCGACGGGCTGGAGATCGCCCGGTCGGCGAGGCCCCCCCACACGAGGCGTGCGGCGATCGCCGCCAGGCCGGTGAGGCTCACCGCCAGTCCGGCCGTGACCTCGGTGAAACCCAGGACCTCCTGAGCGAACAGCGGATAGAAGCGGGTCACGCCCCCCGCCGTCATGCCTAGCAGCAAGGCGTAGAACGCGACGCGATACACGTATCCCGCCAATGGCTCCCTTCCCGCCGTTGGGGCCCGGGGCGAGCGCTCGGTTGGCGGCGGCGCCGTTCGTCGCAGCCCGATCAGTGCGCCGGTGACGAGCGTGAAGCCGGCAAACGCGACGAGCGCCCACCTCCAGCCGATGGTGGCGGCCGAGGTCGGGAGCAGCGCCCCCGACAGGAACACCGCAACCTGCACGCCCGACTGCTTCACCCCGGTCACCGAGCCCTGGGCCGAGGGTGGAACCTCCTCGGCGATCACCTTGTTCGTGACCGAGTTGCCGGAGCCCTGGGGGATGCCGGCGACGGCCGAGGCCACCACCAGCATCCAGTAGTCGACGGCGGCCGCCGTCAGGGCCAGCCCGAGAGCGCTGACGATCACGACGGCGACGATGGCCCACCGGGCGCCGATCCGATCGGCGATGCGGCCCAACCGGGGGGCGAGCACGGCGCCGACGCCGGTGTTGACCGCTCCGAGCGCGCCGATCTGCCAACGGGTCAGGCCGAGATCGTCGATCAGCGTTGCGGCGAGCACGACGACGACGAACAGCTGGAACGTCGACACGGTCATCACCCAGGAGGTGACGAGCATCGCCTCCGACCGTGACCTCGACATCGGCGCCAAGCCTAGGGGATCGGCCTCCGGCGGGGTTGTCCGGAACTCCTCGTGCCGCGCTAGAGGCTCACTGCGACCCGGGCCTGGCCGGAGGTCGGCCAGCGCGGGGG
>JAOTYQ010000192.1 GCA_029861725.1 Acidimicrobiia bacterium
AAAGAGACGGTCCGACGCGGTACTCAACGCGACGAGCAGGAACAAGGCGGGCAGGAGCCAGCGTTGCTGGGGTCGCTCCGCCGCCCGGAGGGGCGCCGCCGGCGTGGAGCTGGACCGAGACCAGGGGCGGCCGAGATGCAGTCGGAGGACCAACGCCAACCCGGCCAGCGTCAGGATGAACGTGCCGAAGTGAGCGAAACTAACCGCCGCATAGTCGGCCGGGACCTGACCGGCGAGGGCAGCAGCCACGAGCAAGGCCAGGCCGACCGAGTCGCTCGTCAGCGGCTCGGGGCTCAGGTACTTGATGACCGACAACCACGCTACGGCTAGCAGGGTGAGCTGGAACAGGGCGAACACCGCGACCGCCGACGAGTACGACGGCGTGACCGACCAGGCCACGAAGTAGAGCGGCCAGTCGGGCACGAAGTAGGCGGCCTCCGGCAATCCCCACGACCTGAGCGAGCCACCGCCCGCAACATCGCGAAAACAGAGCCGGGAGGAAGGCGATGTCGCTGTGGAAGAATCCCGCCGTGGGGAAGCTGCCACGGAGCCGCTGCAGCGGGAGCGCAGCCACCGTCAGGGCCAGCGATCCGAGCAGCAGTAGCCGACGCCGAAGCCGACGCCGAGGTGAACCCAACGCCGGGCGCGGCTCGGAGCAATCCCGGCCGGTAGCCGAGTCGTCGATCTCGATCGCCTCTCGCGGAGCGATGAGCTGCAGAGACCCTCCTTCGTCCCGGCCGATGCGAACGACAGCGCACCGACAAGCAACAACGGTGCAGCGACAATGCTGTTGCTCGTGCAAGCCTATGGCGACATGCGCCGCTTCCGGGTCGCAACCCGACTCACCAGCTGAGAGGGTTGGGCCATGGCAATCGAGCTCCCCGGGGTCGTGACCGATCGGGTGACCCGCACCGTCTATGCCACCGACAACTCGATCTACCAGGTGGAGCCCCACGGGGTGGCGCTGCCGTCGAGTGCCGCGCAGGTCCGGGCGCTCCTGGCCGCCAACCACGCGTCGACCGATCCTCGACCGATCGCCGCCCGGGGCGCCGGAACCGGCACGAACGGTCAGAGCCTGACCGACGGCGTGCTCATCGATCTCAAGCGGCGGCTAGACCGGATCGTGTCGATCGACCCCGACGCGGCGACGGTGGTCGTCGAGCCGGGCGTTGTAGCCTCGGCACTCGACGCCGAGCTCGCTCCACACGGCCTGTTCTGGGCCCCGCACACGTCGACGCTCAACCGCTGCACCGTCGGTGGGATGATCGCCACCGATGCCGCCGGCAAGGGCTCGCTCGTCCACGGCCGGGCCCATCGCCACGTGCGCGCGCTCGATGTCGTCCTCGATGACGGGACCCCGTGGCGGGCCGAGCCGATGCCGCTCGACGAGGCCAAACAGCTGGCGGCCGCCGGCGATCGAACCGGGGCGTTGTGGCGCTCACTGCTCGATCTGCCGCTCGTCGAGGCTGCCGACTACGGCCTCCCCGAGCTGGCCCGCGGGTTCAGTGGTTACGGGATCGACCGGGTTCGCCGCGACGGGCTGATCGACCCGGTCCCGCTCCTCTGCGGGTCGGAGGGGACCCTGGCCGTCATCACCTCGGCCGAGCTGGCGCTCACTCCACTCCCGGCTCACACCGTGCTCGTCGTCGCCAGCTACGACAGCTTCGCCCTCGCCCTCGACGATGCCGTCGATCTCGCGGCGACCGCTCCGAGCGCGATCGAGTCCTTCGACGAGACCACGCTGGAACGGGGCCGGTCGTCGCCCGCCTGGCCGGCGCTCGGCGAGGTCGTCGGCGATGACGAGGGCTCGGTGCTGCTCCTCGAGTACAGCGGGGCCGACGTCCCCGACGTCGATGCCGCGCTCCAGGCTCTCGCCGCCACCACTCGAAGTCGGGCCGTCCGGGTCGTCACCGACCCCGTCCAGCGGGCCGCAGCCTGGAAGGTGCGGGCCGACGCCGTCGGGCTGCTGGCCAAGGTGGCAACCGGCGGTCCGGAGCTCTCCGCTCGACCGACGGCCATGGTCGAGGATTGCGCCGTTCCGGTCGCCGCGATGCCGGCTTTCATCGCCGGCTTCCGGAAGATCCTCGACGACGCCGATCTCACGTACGGCATGTTCGGCCACGCCGACGTGGGGTGCGTTCACGTGCGACCGGCTCTCGATCTCACCGACCCGGACCACGAACGGCTGGTGCGGACGATCACCGATCGGGTCGCCGACCTCGTCGCTCAGCATGGAGGTGTGCTGTGGGGGGAGCACGGGAGAGGGTTCCGGGGCGACGTCGTCTCGTCGGTGCTCACCCCCGAGACCATCGAGATCATGCGGATGGTCAAGACCGCCTTCGATCCCGGCGATCTCCTCAATCCGGGCAAGCTCTACCGACCGCTCGGACGCGACGAGCCGATCACCCCACTGGATGCGCCACCGTTGCGGGGTCACCGCAACCGGACGGTGTCGGTGACCCTCCGGCGGGAGTTCGCCGACGCCTACGCTTGCAACGGCAACGGCCTCTGCCACCACTACGACCGGGCCGAAGTGATGTGCCCTTCGTACAAGGCGACCGGCGATCCAGCCCTGTCGCCCAAGGGCCGGGCCGATCTCCTGCGCGAGTACCTTGCCTCAGCCGCCGCAGCGGAGGCCGGCGGCCCGTCGGCCGATCCCGGCTTCGACGACGCCGTCGTCGACAACCTCGACCAGTGCCTGTCGTGCTCGGCCTGCACCGGTCACTGTCCGGTGGAGGTCGACATCCCGGAGCTCAAGTCCCGCTTCCTGGAGCGTCACTATGCGAACCATCGCCGCCCGTTGAGCCACCTGTTGCTGAGCCGGTTCGAGACCCTCGCCGGGCTGGCCGGGTCGGTGCCCGGTCCGGTGGCCAAGCTCGGCACCCGCCCGCTGGCCCGCCTGCTCGGGCTGGTCGACCTGCCGGTGCCGCCGCGTCGGCCGCGAGCGATCGCGGCGCTGAGGGCCTACGAGCCGGAGACCGCAGCCGACGTTGTGATCCTGCCCGACGTGTTCACCGCTCGCCTGGAGCCGTCGACGCTGGTCGCGGCCGTCGCCGTGCTCGAGCGCCTCGGGCACGTCACGGCCGTGGCGCCGTTGACCCCATCGGGGAAGTTCGACCACGTCAAGGGCCGGCGCAGGGCGTTCGCCACGGCGGCGGCGGCCCAAGCCGAGCACGTGGCGGAGGTGCTGGCGAGCGGTGCCGTTCCGGTGGTGGTCGAGCCGGCGATCGCCTTGCTCCACGGGCACGAGTATCCCGCGATCAACCCCGGCCACCCCCAAGGGGTTCGGTATCTCGGCGAGGTGATCGCCGACCGGGTCGACCGCCTCGATCCGGTGGCGGAGCCACGGTCGATCACCCTGCTCGGCCACTGCACCGAGCGAGCGCTCGCCCCGGCCTGGCTCGATGCCTGGACGACGGTGCTGGCTGGGGTCGGCCACACCGTGTCAGACCCCGCGGTTGGCTGCTGCGGGATGGCCGGCGTCTTCGGTCACGAGCGGGAAAACCAGGCGATGTCCCGCCGCCTGTTCGACCTGACCTGGGCTGGCCACATCGTCGACGCTGCCGAGGGGACCGTCGTCGCCACCGGCTACTCGTGCCGATCCCAGGCGAAACGCCTCGCCGCGGGAGACCTCAGCCACCCGGTGCACCTCCTCGCCTGATGTGCCTGCATCCGACGGGGTCGGCTCACTGGCTTTCCCTCGCTTGGATCTCCCCGACCTGCAGCGGGAAGGTCGTCGTCGCAAGGAACGGCTCGCCGAAGTCGCCCTGCGGGGCGCCGTTCACGGCCCACGAGAAGATCCAGGTCACCGTGACCTCGGCCGAGAACGCGTCGCCCGTTTCCCCGGCCGAGGACTCGGTGAAGGTGTGGGAGCAGCTCGTGACCGACGCGCCCGGTGTCCACGGGACACCGGGCCCGTCGGAGAACGTGACCATCGGCCAAGAACCGCTGAGCAAGGTCGAGGTTCAGGTCGCGATGGTCGCTCGTCGTGGTGGCCTCGAGCTCGGGAGCGCCGGGATCGGGCGGGTTGAGGTAAGCGTCTCGCGAGTCCCAGTAGGTCTCGTAGTCGGCCAGGATCTCCTCGGCCAGCGAAGCGGGAGCGCAGCCCGTGATCGTCTCGACCTCGAACCGGGTGACGATCAAGCCGCCCTCGGGGCCGGGGGCGACCTCACCGGCCAGCCAGACCGTGCTCGAATCGGTGATCCCGGGTTGCAGGATGACGCAGTCGTCGATCGTGACCGCCTCGCCGGTCGGCCGGCCGACCGCGTCGGACGTGACCTGACGGGGGAACTCGCCGATGAACACGCTGCTCAGGATCCCGTCGATCTCGGGGGTGGTGAGCCCGGCGATCAAATCAGCGTTGCGATCGGTCTCCGCCCGCCCGGTCGGCGGAGCCCGAACAGGCCGCGAGGACCACGAGCAAGACCACCCCGAGGAGACCGCCGACCGCGACTCGGCTCACCATTCGACGAGGCCTCTGCGCCTCCCACCGCCCGAACATGGGGTGCAGCATAGTCACGCGCTCCCCGTCGCTGGGAGCGCCGCTGTTCTCACGCAGTTTCAGGGGGTGGCGGTGCGGATGGCGGCTCGAACCCGGGACGGCGACAGGGGCAGCGCGTCGATGGTGACGCCGAGCGGCGACAGGGCATCACACACCGCATTGGCGATGGCGGCGTAAGGGCCAAGGGTGCCGCCCTCACCGACGCCTCGCACGCCGTTGAGATTGTCGGCCGGGTCGGCGACGTGGCCCACCTCGATCGGCGGGATGTCGGTGCTCGACGGCAGCAGGTAGTCCATCAGCGAGCTCGTGAGCAGTTGGCCCCGGTCGTCGTAGATCAGGTGCTCGTAAAGGGTGCCGCCGATGCCCTGGGCCACTGCCCCCTCGATCTGGCCCTCGACGATCATCGGGTTGATCATGCGACCGGTGTCCTCGACGACGACCAGCCGGTGCAACTCGATCATGCCGGTCTCGACGTCGACCTCGACCACCGCCACCTGGGCCCCGGCGGCGAACGTGCCGGTGATCGGGTCGTAGAACCGGGTCGCCTCGAGGCCGGGCTCGACGCCGGGCGGGAGGCGGTGGGGCTCGAGGAAGGCGGCAGTGCACACGTCGGCGACCGTCACCCCTACCGCAGGGGCATCGGCGGTGTGGATGAAGCCGTCGTCGATCGACAGCCAACCCGGCTCGGCCTCGAGCAGGTGGGCAGCGATCGTGAGGATCTTGTCGGCCACCGCTCGGGCGGCGACCGTGGCCGCCCCCGAGCCGATCACGCCCTGGCGGGAGGCGAACGCTCCGAGGCCGTACTGGATGCGGCCGGTGTCGCCCATCTCGACCGAGATCGTGTCGAGGCCGACGCCGAGCTCGGCCGCCACCACCTGGGCCAGCGTCGTCTCCAGCCCCTGTCCCTGCGAGGTGGTGCCTCCGAGCACCTGAACGTGGCCGGACGGATCGAGCCGGACGGTGACGCACTCGTGGCCCGTCCGGAACGGGAGGCGGGGTCCGGCCGACGCCTTCTGCCCGAGGCCGGTCAGCTCGTTGTAGCAGGCGAACCCGATTCCGACGTACCGCCCTTCGGCCAGGGCCCGTTGCTGCTCCGCCCGGAACGCGTCGTAGTCGACCTTCTCCGCGGCGCGGTCCAGGCACTCGATGTAGGTCCTCGAGTCGTGAACAAGCCGGGTCGGCGCCGTGTAGGGCAGATCGTCGGGCCCGACCAGGTTCCGGCGCCGGATCTCGACCGGGTCGACGGCGAGCGCCATCGCTGCGTCGTCGAGGAGCCGGTCCATGACGAACACGGTCGCCGGTCGGGCCACGCCTCGGTACGGCCCGGCGACCCCGGTGTTGGTCGCAACCCCCCGCACGTCGCACCGGTAGTGCTCAAGCTTGTAAGGGCCGGTGAGGAGCCCGCCGGCCATGAGGGGCTCCAGGCCCGCAGTCCACGGATGGCCGCTGTAGGCGCCGACGTTGGCGTGCAGCACCGCGTCGAGCACCTGCAGGCGACCGTCGGCGTCGAACCCGGCCCGCACGAGGTAGTGATGGTCGCGGGCGTGAGCGGCGGCCTGGAGATGCTCGACCCGGTCCTCGATCCAGGCGATAGGCCGCTCGAGCCGGCGAGCGAGCTGGGCAACCACGAGGTACTCGGGGTACAGCGGGGCCTTGACCCCGAAGCCTCCCCCGACGTCTCCCACCACCAGCCGAAGCTGGTGGTCGGCCAGCCCGAGCGCCCTCGCCATCGCGCCACGGTGGAGGTGGGGCGTCTGCGACGTGACGTGCAGCGTGAGCGTCGAGGTCGCCGGGTCCCACTCGGCCACCGCACCCCGTCCTTCGAGCGGCACCCCGGCATGGCGGTTCGTGCGGTACGTGCGCTCCAGCACCAGCTCGGCCCTGGCCAGCGCGTCGTCGACCTCGCCGGCATCGAACACCCGGCCGATCAACACGTTGTCGGGAGCGGTCTCGTGGATGGGGTCGAGGACCGGGCCGTCGCCGACAGCGGTGGGGTCGACGTGGACGGCCAGCTCCTCGTAGTCGACCCGCACGAGCTCGGCCGCGTCCTCGGCGAGGTACCGGTCGGCGGCGACGATGGCGGCAACGGCCTCGCCCTGGAAGCGGACCTTGTCGGCGGCGAGCGCCGGTTGCGGGGTCTCGATGTGACTCGGCAGGGCGGAGGTGGCGACGAGCGCCAGCTCGGCGAAGTCGTCATCGCCGCCGGCGGCCACGGCAACGACCCCCTCGACGGCTTCGGCCTCGGTCCGATCGACACCGGTGATCCGAGCGTGGGCCACAGCTGACCGGACGAAGGCCAGGTGGAGCATCCCGTCGAGACGAACATCGGCCACGAACCGGCCCCTCCCAGTGAGGAGCCGGGCGTCTTCCTTGCGGGGCACCCGCTCCCCGAACGGACTGCCGCTGGTGCCCTCGGTCGCCCCGTCGTCGTCGTCCCGGGGAGCGGCGCCGCTGATGGGAGTCGGCTCGGCCCCGGAGGCTCCATGCTCTCGTGTGTTCATCGCGCGTTCGGACGTCGACCGTCAGACCATCGCGTAGCCGCCGTTGACCGACAGCGTCTGCCCGGTGATCCAACCGGCGAGCGGTGACGCCAAGAGCAGCACGATCGGAGGTACGTCACCCGTCTCCCCGATCCGGCCGAGCGGGTACATGCGCACGATTCGCTGCATCCGCTCGTCGTCGGCGTTGTTGGTGTGATGGTCGAGGCGTTCCGATCGAACCAGGCCGAGCGACACGGTGTTGGCTCGGATGCCGTGACGGCCGAACTCCTTGGCCACGGACTTCATGAGCCCCATCGTCGTCGAGCGCGTCGTCGCCACCGCTGACAGCTTGCTCTCGCCCACCCGGCCGGAGTCGCCCATGAGCGAGACGATCGAGCCGCCCCCGTCGTCGACCATGTGCCCGATGACCGCCTGGGTGAGACGGAACGTGCCGACGACGGTGACCTCGACCATGCGGGTGAGGGCGTCCGGGTCGAGGTCGAGCAGCGCGCCTGGCTCGGTGTACGCGGCGTTGTTGATCAGGATGTCGATCGGGCCGAGCTCGTCGATGACGGTCGCTACGAGCCGCTCCACGTCGCCCTGCCGGGAGATGTCGGCCTGCACGGCGAGGGCTCGGCGGCCGAGGCCCTCGGCCGTGGCGGCAGCCTTCTCGGCGCCCTCGCTCGAGGTGTGGTAAGCGAAGGCGACGTTCGCCCCCTCGGCCACGAACGCCTCGGCGATCCGGAGTCCGACGCCCTGGCCGGCCCCGGTGACCAGCACGTTCTTGTCGGCGAGCTGCAAATCCATTTCCCGGTCCTCCCGTCGTCGTTGGGCCACCCTAGCGATGGCACCGCCACCACTTCGAACGCCGTCGACCCCGGCGTCCGGGCTGTCGTTCGGGCTGTCGTTCGGCCCTGTCGTTCGGCCCTGTCGTTCGGCCTTGTCGTTCCGAGGCCGGGCCTTGGCCCCCTTCGGGCGCAGAGGGCTACGCTGCGGCCCGTGAAACCGGCTCCGTTCCAGCTGCACCGCGCCCAGTCGGTGAGCGATGCGGTTGCCCTGCTCGGCTCGTTCCCCGACGCCGACGTCAAGGTGATCGCCGGCGGCCAGAGCCTGGTGCCGCTGCTGAACTTCCGCCTCGCCAGGCCCGACCATCTCATCGACGTCTCCGCCGTCGCCGAGCTCGGCTCCGTGCGCGACGAGGGAGAGCGGATCCGGATCGGTGCGATGGTCCGGCAGGCCGAGCTGGTCACCTCCCCGATCGTCAACGAGCGGCTTCCGCTGGTGGCCGAAGCCGTCAGCCACATCGGCCATCGGCACATCCGCAATCGAGGGACGATCGGTGGATCGCTCGCTCACGCCGATCCGGCGGCCGAGCTGCCGGCCGTGGTCGTTGCCCTCGATGCGGTCGTCGGCGTCGAGGGCCCGAACGGTCGCAGGGAGGTGCCGGCCGCTTCGTTCGTCACCGGCTGGTTCACGACCGATCTCGCCGACGACGAGCTGCTCGTCGACGTGATCGTGCCGGCGATGACCTCGAACGGCGACGGCTCACTCGAATGGGGCTTCGAGGAGCTGGCCCGCCGCGACGGCGACTTCGCCACGGTCCTCGTCGCGACCGTCGTGACGCGCGACCCGACCGGGGAGGTGACCGACGCCCGGATCGTGGCCGGGGGCGTCGGGTCGACGCCGGTTCGGTGCCGGGCCGCGGAGGCAGCCCTCGTCGGCTCGGCCCGAGTTGCCGACCACGCCGCTGCCGGCCGCGCCGCCGGAAACGAGGTCGAACCGATCGGCGACGTGCACGCCACCGCTGAAGACCGGGTCGAGCTCGTGGAGGTGCTGGTGCGTCGGGCCCTCCTCGGTGCACGTCGGGTGGTCGCCGCTGCGACCACCGCATCCCATGGCTCGGGCGTCGAGCAATCGCCGCTGTCGGACGCTCCCCGCAGCAGCGAGGGCGGGGTCCGGGTCAACGGCGAGCTGCGCGCGCTCGATGGGGTCCCCGATCGCCGATTGTTGACCGACTGGCTGCGCGACGACCTCCGCCTCACCGGCACCCACGTAGGCTGCGAGCACGGGGTGTGCGGCGCTTGCACCGTGCTCCTCGACGGCGAGCCGATCCGGGCCTGTCTCACCCTGGCGAGGCAAGCGGAGGGCCGAGCGGTGACCACCATCGAGGATCTCGGCACCCCCGACGACCTCCACTGGCTCCAGGAGGCGTTCCGAGCCAACCACGGTCTGCAATGCGGATTCTGCACACCGGGCATCGTGCTCACTGCGCTCGACCTGCTCGGCCGCAATCCGAACCCCACCGAGGAGCAGATCCGCCGAGAGCTGAGCGGGAATATCTGCCGCTGCACGGGTTATGTCAAAATCGTCGAGGCGGTCAGAGCGGCCGCCAACGGCCCGTCGGCCCCACGAAGCCCCCTACCGGAGACCAGCTAGGACATGCGACAGCTTCG
>JAOTYQ010000193.1 GCA_029861725.1 Acidimicrobiia bacterium
AGCTCCGAGCCGGGCTTGCGGGCATCGTCGAGACCGAGGACCGTATCGATCGACTCCTGCCGGGCCTCGTCGATGAAGGCGCAGGTGTTGACGACGACGACGTCGGCGTCCTCCGGCCGGGCTGCCGGTCGCAGGCCGTCGGCTAGCAGGGTGCCCGTCAACTTGTCGGAGTCGACTTGGTTCTTCGGGCAGCCGAGGGTCTCGACCCAGAACTGGCGAGTCATCGCTGTCAGGCTACCGGTCGGGTTGAGCTTCGTCGGGAGCCGTGGCGTCGGCAGCCAGGCGACGCCGCCGCTCCAGACGGGTGAGGAACAGGAACGCAAGGCCTGCGACCGAAGCGATCAGCACGGCCGTTGCTAGCAACTGGACCCAGTTCCGCCCACCGCCGTTCGGCACCTCGCCGGTGACCGGATCGCCGATCCGGAGGGCCTGGGGCGCATCGGGCTCGAAGGTGAACGGGAACGTCTCCTCGGTCTGGTCACCGTCGAACGACCTCATCCGGTACGCCACCTCGTAGCGGCCGGGGCTCGACAGGGGCTCGGCAAGCTCGTAGCGGATGATCGACCCCTCGGCCACCACCATCGATCCGTCCAAGATCGCGCCGTCGAGGCTGACCTCGACCGTCGCCCCCGACACCGGTTCCAGGAAGACGAGATCGACGAAGTCGACATCGCCGCCCACCCGCTGGCCGGGCCCGGGAGAGGCCTGGAGAAGATCGGTGTGGGCACTGGCCGGGGTGGCGCCGAGCGCTGGAGCGACGAACGCCGCCGCGATCGCGAGCACGGTGAGCAGTCGTTTCCTAACCACGAGCACACGACACTGTACGGCGCACCGCACGCCGATCACGCGCAGGCACAAGGACCCACCGGAGGCGGAGCGGCTCGTCCGGCCCTCTAGCCTTGGCGCCTCCGCCAGTCGTCGACGTCGACGGCTTGCCGGCGACCATGACCGAGGCGGCCGCCCGCGCCGCCGACCGGCTGCCGTAGCGGAGCCCGGCCGCGGCTCAGAACGCGAGGCGGAGCCCCGGGGCGTCCCACTGGCGCGACACCAGCCGGCCGGAGCCCGACAGGGTGACGAAGGCGATCGTGAGGTCGGGCCCGCCGAAGCAGATGTTGGTGGTGAGCGGGTCAGGGAACGGTCGGTGGTAGTGCAACCCGTCGGGAGTGACCACCGTGATGCCACCGTTGCGGATCGTGGCCACGCAGATGTTGCCGTAGGCGTCGACGGCGAGGGAGTCGAACAGTGGGCCCCCTTCGGGGTCGGCGACGATCGTGCCGCGGTGCTGCGGTCCGAAGTAGCCGGCGATCTGGCCCGGTCCCGACAACGGCCACCGGTAGAGGCGGCCCTGGTGGGTCTCGGCCACGTAGAGCACGTCGCCTTCCGGCGACAGGCCGACACCGTTGGGGGCATCGAGCGGGTAGACCATCTCCCGGATCTCCGAGCCGTCGGCGAGGGCGTAGTAGAGGCCACCTCGGTCGCGATCACGAGCCCGGGTCTTGCCGTGGTCGGTGAACCAGAAGCCGCCGGTCTCGTCGAAGACGAGATCGTTCGGGCCCCGAAGCCGGTGGCCGCTGCACGAGTCGTACAACGTCTCGACCTCGCCGCTGGTGATGTCCACCCGCTGGATGCTGCCGCCCTGGTAGTCGGGTGGCTGGTCGCCGGGGACCATCATCCCGTTCACCTCGCTCCAGATGAACCCCCCGTTGTTGCAGACATAGACCCTGCCGTCCGGCCCGATGGCCGCCCCGTTCGGGCCGCCTCCGCAGGTGGCGACGACGTCGACGTCACCGTCGGCCGAGACCCGGGTGAGCGTGCCGCGGGCGATCTCGACCAGCACGATCGAGTTGTCGGGATACCAGATCGGCCCCTCGGGGAACCGCAGTCCCGATGCCCACTCGATCGTCTCCATGCCACCTGCCTCTTGTCGTCCGCCTCGTTCGCTGCCGCTAGCCGAGCTCCACCGAGCCGCGCGGGGTCTGCAAGCTCACCGTCAGACCCGGCTCGTCCCCGCTACCCACCGGGATTGCCAGCTCGAGCACGCTCAGGACCGCCTCGACAGTATCCGGCCGGGGGTGGCGGAGGGCAACAGCGTCGAGCGCGCAGCCGGTGGCGGCGCTTGCTGCCGGGTGCGGCGTGTCACCCCAGTCGATCAGGAACGGCACCAGGCCTCCGCCCTCGGGGTAGACGCTTCTCGTGAGCCGCCAGCTGAGCTCGACGCCGTCGGGCCGGCGGCGGGACATCGCGTAGACGACACCGAGATCGACACCGGCCTCGGCCTTCAGCCGAGCGGCTGCGTCGTCGATGTCGTCGGGGCAGACGGCGAAGGTGACCAGCCGCGGCGTATCGATCGCGTCGATGCCGAACGGCCGTGGTGACGCCGGCTCGGGCTGGTCGGGGTCGGGGGCGATCAGCTCGATGTAGGTCCGCTCGCCGAGGGAGACGAGGGCGTTGCGGGTCCCGACCCCGGGATGGGCACCGCCGGGCGTCGGGGCGACCCCGGTCTGGTCGGCGAACCAGGTCGTTGCCTGATCGAGGTCGCCGGCGGCCACGACGAAGTGATCGATGACAGTCATGGCCCCATGGGTATCGCACGCAACCGGGTGTGGCCAGCTGGTGGGCTCAGAACACCGAGGTCAACAGCCGTCCGGCGGACTCGGTGGCGGTTCGGGCGAGCAGCACGACCGCCACCAACCAGGTGCTGAGCAGCAGGATCGCTTCGTACCTGTGGACCCGCCGGAGGGTGGCCATGGCGAACCAGGCCCCGACCGCGACCACCACCATGACGATCACGCCGACCCCGCGGAGGCCCTCATCGTCGATCGGGCCGGGGCCGACGACCGCGATTGCGCCACCGACGGCGAGGCTGTTGAACAGGTTGGAGCCGAGCAGGTTGCCCAGGATCAGCTCGGTCGCACCCTTGCGGGCGGCCATGATGGCCGTCACCAGCTCCGGCAGCGACGTGCCGACAGCGACGAGGGTGAAGCCGACGAAACCGCCGCTGAGCCCGAAGTCGGCGGCGATGGCGGTCGCCCCCCACACCAGGAGCTGGGCCCCCAGCACCGTGCCGATGAGCCCCAGGAGCGTGCGGATCAGCTGGCCGCCGAGGGTGTGGCGCTCACCGTCGAAGACCTCGGTCGCGTCCGGCTCACCGCCCCGGAGGTCGATGCCCGGCGCCCAGGACGCGGCGGCAGGGCCGGCAGGCTCGGCTCTGCCGTTGGGATCGGGTTCGGGACCGACGCCCGGCCGTCTCACCAGCGGACCGACCGGTGCCGTGCCGCCCGTCCGGCCGGGGGTCGGTCCGGACCCGGCCCTGCCGACCACCAGTCGGCTGGCGCCGAGACCGCCGGCGACCACCCAGGTGAGGCTGGCGGCGAGGGCCGCGAGCAGCACGACGCCCTCCCAGCGGGCCAGTCCGTTGGTGGTGAAGTAGGCGAACAGCAGCACGGCCAGCAACGACAGCGGAGCTTCGCGAATCAGCACCGGGCGGGAAACCGTCAGTCGAACGATCAGTGCGGCTGCGCCGAGGACGAGGGTGAGGTTGGCCACGTTGGAGCCGATGATGTTGCCGAGCCCGAGCTCGAGGTCGCCGTTGACGGCGGCGATCCCCGACACGAGCAGCTCGGGAGCGCTGGTCCCGAATCCGACGATGACCGCCCCCACGAGGATCGGTGAGACCCGGGCGGCGCTGGCGACGTTGACCGCCCCTTCGACGAACTCGTCGGCGGCATAGGTGAGCAGTGCGATTCCCAGTGCCACCTCGATCAGCGCGAAAACCATGGTCGGCTCGCTGAAGAAGTGCACAGCGCGAGGCTAGCGACGCCGACCCCCGACCCGAACTCCCGAAGGCCGGCCTCCGGCCGGCCGACTCAGTCCCTGGGCTCGTAGCCGGCCCCCACACCACCAGTCACAGCGGAGGAGTTCGCCACCGCGAACTCCCGAAGGCCGGCCTCCGGCCGGCCGACTCAGTCCCTGGGCTCGTAGCCGGCCCCCACACCACCAGTCACAGCGGAGGAGTTCGCCACCGCGAACTCCCGAAGGCCGGCCTCCGGCCGGCCGACTCAGTCCCTGGGCTCGTAGCCGGGGGGTGGCGCGAGGGCGGGATCGAAGTCGCTGTCGAACTCGTCGTCGTCTTCGTCGTCCTCGACCGCGAGATGGTCGGCGAGGTCGCGACGAGGCTCGGTTCTGTGTTCGTCTTCGTCCTCGTCGAACACCGGTTCGTCGTCGAGGTCGTCATCGCCCTGCTCTGCTGCGTCCGATGGCCGCCGGGCGGGGGGACGGGTGAACGCCTGCTCCGACTCGGGTTCGGGCTCGGGGTCCTCGACGACTCTCAGCTGGGGCCTCGGAGGTGACGGCGACTCGTTCGGTTCGACCGGTTCGCTGGTCGGGGCCTCGGCGGGCGGTTCGCTGGGAGTCGGTTTGGACCGTTTGCGCTTGTCGAGTCCGAGCTCGGGGTCGGGCTCGAGGTCGGGCTCGACGATCGGCGGGAGGTTGTGGCGAGGTCCCGACGGCGGCTTCGGGTCGGGCGCGGTGCCCGGCAGTTGCAGGTCGGCCAGCGTCTTGCGCCGCTCCTTGGGGGGCTCGACGACCGGCTGGGCGTCGCTCGGCGAAGCTGGCCGCCGGGGCGAGCTGGATGGGGGTGACGGGCTCGCCGCCCCGGGGCTGGGGGTCGCCGCAGAGCCGCCCTGGGCGCCCTTCGGCCAACGACCGGCGTCGAGATCTTGGCTGGTCATGAGCACGTCGCGGGGCTTCGACCCAACCGAGGGGCCGACGACGCCGCGCTCTTCGAGCAGGTCCATGAGCCGGCCGGCCCGAGCGAAGCCGACCCGTAGCTTGCGCTGGAGCATCGATGTCGAGCCGAGCTGGGACCGCACGATCAGCTCCATCGCTTGGAGCAACAGCTCGTCGTCGTCGTCGTCGCCCGTGCTACCGCCGGGCAGGGCGGCCCCGGCGTCGCCGCCCTCGTCGCCGAGGACGCGGCTGTCGTAGTGGACCTCGGGGGCCTGCTCGATCCAGTGCCCGACGATCGTGGCGACCTCCTCCTCGGTGACCCAGGCTCCCTGGAACCGGGTGGGGGAGCTGGTCGTGCCGTCGTTGAGGAGCCCATCGCCCTTACCGACCAGTCGTTCGGCCCCCGGCTGGTCGAGGATGACGCGGCTGTCGGTCAGGCTGGAGACGGCGAAGGCTAGCCGGGCGGGGACGTTGGCCTTGATCAGTCCGGTGATCACGTTTGTCGACGGGCGCTGGGTGGCGATCACGAGATGGATGCCGACCGCCCGGGCCTTCTGGGCGATCCGGCAGATCGACTCCTCGACGTCGCGGGCGGCGATCATCATGAGATCGGCCAGCTCGTCGAGCACGAGCAGGATGTAGCTGAGCTTCTGGTACTCGGTCCCGCCGCCGTCGAGCGGGAGCTCCGGTTGGAGCCGACCTTCGGCCACGGCCCGGTTGTAACCGTCGAGGTCCCGCACCCCGACCTCGCTCAACAGGTCGTAGCGCCGCTCCATCTCCCGGACCGCCCACGACAGAGCGTTGGCCGCCTTCTTCGGGTCGGTGACGACCTCGGTCAGCAGGTGGGGCAGGCGCTCGTATTGGGTGAGCTCCACCCGCTTGGGATCGACGAGGATCATGCGGACCTGGTCGGGGGTCGCCCGCATCAGGATCGACGCGAGCATCGAGTTGAGGAAGCTCGACTTGCCCGACCCGGTCTGCCCGGCGACCAGCAAGTGGGGCATCTTCGCCAGGTTGATCATCAGGGTCCGGCCGGTGATGTCGCGTCCCAGAGTGGCGTCGAGCGCGTGGTCGGCCTTGGTGGCCTCCTCGGAGACGAGCAGGTCGCCGACGGTGATCATCTGCCGGCGGACGTTCGGGACCTCGACGCCGATCGCCTGCTTGCCGGGGATCGGGGCCAGGATGCGGACGTCGGGGGTGGCCATCGCGTAGGCGATGTCCTTGTGGAGCGCGGTCACCCGGGCGACCTTCACCCCCGGTCCGAGCTCGAGCTCGAATCGGCTGACGGTCGGTCCGACGACGACCCCGATCAAGCGGGTCTCGACCCCGTGCTCGGCCAGGGCGTGCTCGAGCTGGCGGCCGGTCTGCTCCACGCTGGCACGGTCGACGTCCTGCGACTCGGTCCGGTCGAGCAGGCCGAGACCGGGGAGGTGCCACGTGCCGTCCGGCGGCTCGGGGGCGGCCATCACCAGGTCCTCGACCACCGAGGGCTCGGGAACCTCGATGACCGGCTCGGCCGGCTCGGCCGGCTCGTCCCAGCTGGGCCCGGCGGTGCCGCCCCAGCTGTCGGCCGGCCTCGGTTCGTGGTCGTCGGTGGCTGCCAGGCGCTCGGTGGGGGCCTCCTGGTCGGTCGCCGTGCCGGCCCAGGCGGCGCCCGGCTGGCGCAGGTCGATGTAGGTCTCGGGCACGTCGTCGGCCGAGCGGGACGGATCATCGATCGGGGTGTCGGCGCCGAAGACAGGACGCTGCCGGCTGCGCCCCTTTGATGGTTTGTCCGGCTCCGCGCCCTCGTCGCCGCTCCGCCGACGGTCGATCCTGGTGCCGAACCAACCGGTCACCCGTGACGTGGCGCTCCCGGCGCGTTCGGCGACGCCGTCGACGACCGCCCCGACCGACATCGATGTCAGCAGCACGGCGGCGACGGCGACCAGGGTGATCGTGATGATGATCTCACCCCAGAGCCCGAGGTAGCGCTCCATCGTCCCGCCGATCGCCACTCCGGCCCAGCCCCCGGCTCGACTGAGATCGGCGACGGGGGAGGTCCAGTACGGGCGGCCACCGGTCAGGTCGAGCCCGGCGAGGGCCGCGGTGACCAGGCACCCCCACGCCACGTACTCGGTGGTGGAGCGAGCTGGCCGGCGCTTCCGCTTCTTCTGGCCCTGACGCAGCAGGTACCAGCCCGCAACTACCAGCAGCACCGGCACCAGGTAGCGAGCTCGGCCGACGAGGGCTCCGGTGAGGGTGGCGAGGCCGTCGCCGAGCACGCCGGTAGTGCCCGTGTAGAGGCCCAAGCCGAGGATGAGGCCGAGAGCGATCAGCACGAGGGCCTGGATGTCCCGACGATCTTGGGCGCGACGCTTCTTGGTCGTCTTGCTTCTTGACGATCGTCCGCCCGTAGCCCCTCGACCGGAACGAGTGGGGTTCCGATTTGTTGTTGCCACAGTTCTTCCAACCCTAGTCGCGGCGCCGGGCAGAGGGAGGGAGCACCGCCGACGGTTGCGGAATCATCCGCCAGCCCGCTGCAGCGTTGACCGAGAAAGCGCCCGACCCTTCCCCCGCGGCGGGAGGGGGAAGGGTCGGGGCAGATGGCCAGCCAACCTTCGCATGATGACGGTCAGTAGATCATCCGAAGGCTGCTGGCGGGTCCGCCGGGAGGGATCGATCCCGGCGGAGAAAGCGCCTCGCGATGGGAACCAGGATGCGAGGAGAGGCGCTTTCATGTCTGGGCTTTGTCTGGGCTTTGTCTGGGCTTTGTCTGGGCTGTGTCTGGGCTCCCGTAGATCGCGGGTTCGTCGGTCAGCTCATGGGGACCTGACCGTGGGGATGGTGGGGGCCGTCCGCTCGAGGGTGAGCTGGCGGACGCGGTCGCGGTTGTCGAGCAGGATCTTGGCGAAGCAGCCGGCGATCCGCTCCATGTCCTCCACACCGCTCGGCCCGACGAACGGCGAACGGCTGCGACCGAGCACGATGCCGCCGGCGTGAGCCTCGCCGAGCACGGGGAAGCGGTCACCGAGATCGGGCTCGCCCCGGCGGCGGGCGGCCTCGATCCACAGACCCTCGGCGGTCATGCAGTCGACGATCGTGTCGCGCAGGGCGGGAGCCGCTGCTTCCGGCAACCCGAGCTCGTCGGGCACGACGATGATCGGGAACGAGCTGTAGGTGTGGGTCGCGCCGCGGACGGGCTCCGGCATCCAGATCCCGGGGATCGGTGCAAGCGCACGGCGAAGGTGGTCGCCGTTGGCCGACCGGATGGCCACGTCGTCGTCGAGGCGGGCGAGGAGGGCGAGGGCGATGTCAGCGTCCACGTCGGCCATGGCGCTCGAGCCGGCTGACGATGCTCCGAGGAGTGGAGAACCGTCGGCGACCGGACCGGCCCAGGTTCGGTCGCCGTCGGCAGAGGTGGTGCCCAACGGGTCGTCGATCAGCATCGACCGGCGGGCGTTCGCGCCCTGTCGGCGATCGTCGGTGGTGTAGATCGTCCCGGCCGCGACAACGCCGCTCGCGGTCTCGGTCGGCAACGAGCAGAGACTCGTTGTTCCGAGCGACCCGACCGGGCGGCGGTCGAACGAGGCGCCGATCGAGGCCGAGCCGTCCTCGACGAGGACGAGGTCGTGGCCCTCGGTGACGGCCGCCAGCGCTCGGTAGTCGGCAGTCGTGCCGTAGAGGTCGACTGCGATCACCGCCCGGGTCCGGACGGTGACCGCAGCTGCGACCGCGGCGGGATCCATTTGTAGCGTTCGGGGATGCACGTCGACCGGGACCATGACGATGCCGAGCGAGGCGAGTGGTCCTGCGACGGCAGCACCGGCGAGGGTGATCACCTCGTCGCCGGGCGCGAGCTCGAGCCCGACGGCGAACAGTTTGGCGCCGACGGCGACGGTGGCGCAGGCGATGGCCTCGGTCCGGCCCGTGGCGGCGGCCCAACGACGCTCCAGCGTGGCGACCGGACCTCCGGTCAGCGCTCGACGCCCGCTGGGCTCGAGGTGCAGACCGATACGGCGGGCAGCTTGTATCGCGACCAGGTCGTCGTCGCTGGTGAACTGCGGCCACCAGGCGACGGGGTCGGCGGTGAGCCTGGGCGTACCGCCATCCAACGCGAGGCGTTCGAACGCGGTCATGCGGGATTTGTGGCAGCGGTAGGTGCGGCGGACATACCGGTCTGGACATTCCTCGGTTGGGGGGCCTGCGCTTAGGTCGGGTCTAGTTCAGAGCTTGGCGAACAGTCCAGCACCTTGCGCCAAAGTGTGGAGGTTTTTGTAGCTACCGCTCTAGGTCGCTGCCATCCTCGGCTTCGTCGTCGAGGTCGCGGCTGCTGACCTCGAGCGAGGTGAGCATGGCGACCTCGGTCTCCGACAGCGCCTGATGGGCGACATCGACGTTGACCGGGGTCCACCCGTCATTGATGGGCACCCCTCCGGTTCGGTGACCGATGCCGACCCGCCAGGAGATCTCCGGGTCGGTGGTGATCCGCAGCGGCACCCCCTGCTCGGTGTAGTGGTAGATCAGGCGGAGCGGGAGCGGTCCCTGGACCTGGCGCGACCAGTCACCCCAGTGGAGGTGGATGGTCGCCTCCTCGGGCTCACCGTCGAACTCGAACCACACCGGACCGAGCCAGAAGTCGGGCAGCCGGACCGATCCTGGCCCGCTGTCGGCACGGATCTCGACGGCGGTCAGTTGCCCGCCGGCCCCCAACATCTGGTCGA
>JAOTYQ010000804.1 GCA_029861725.1 Acidimicrobiia bacterium
CGAGTACTTCATCAACTACCGAGTCGACCCCGGAGAAGACACCAGTGACTGGTACCTGACCTCAGACGTCAATCCCGCTGACTTCACGATTCGGCAACCACGGGGATCCACCCTTCACGCCGACTGGTGGGGCGCATGGCACCCCGACATCAACAAGGAATGGATCGACAACTGCGTCAACACCGGTTGGAACCCCGGCTCAGGTCAGCTCTCCGGGTGCGGATTCGGCTATCTCAGCGACGGCGGATCCAACTATGAATCCCCATTGCCAGGCCGAGCACTCGCCCGCCGACCGGAGTGGAACGGTGACCACAAGATCCCCCTGCAGACCCTCTTCGAAGAGCTCTGCATTCCCCTCGAACCCTCCCACGCCTACACAACCCCCGAAACCGGCACCAACTGCAAGTTGTAGACACCAGCACCGCCGAAACCGTGGTCGAGTCCCATGCCTTCCGGCTTCGCCCCTACGAGATCTTCGACCACAACAAAGTTGCCTTCCACAAGCGGTTCGAAGAGCACGAGTGGAGGATCGTTTGGATTGGTGTTTTCGCGGCCACTCAGCGGGTGCTGCGCTTCGGCATCATCTTGGTTGTGTTGATGGGCATCCTGCGCCCGGTGTCACCTTCGTCATCCGGCTGCTAGTGAATGCACACTGGTACGAACCTCATACACGCACGCTGCACCCAGCTGAGGAACTCCACTCATGACTAGGCACAGGTCGCCCTATCCCCCGTGGATCTACCGCCAGTCCGGGGTCGTTCCCTTCCGCTGGAAGGGCGAGGATCTCGAGGTGCTCATCATCTCGTCGCGCGGGGGCAAGCGCTGGGTGGTGCCGAAGGGGATCGTCGAGCCGGGCATGAGCCCCGCCGCGTCAGCGGCCGCCGAAGCCCGCGAGGAGGCGGGGGTCGATGGCGAGGTCGGAGAGACGTCCCTCGGCTCGTATCGCTACCGCAAGTGGGGAGGAACGTGCGAGGTCGACGTGTACCCGATGCGGGTTCGCGACGAGCTGACCGAGTGGCCCGAGAGAAGCATGCGCCGGCGGCGCTGGCTCCCCGTGCGCAAGGCCGCCCGCAAGGTCGATCACAAGAAGCTGCGCAAGATCATCGCCGACCTGCCGGAGCTGATCGGGCCGGCCGGAGAGCCTGCTGCACCGCACCCGCCCGCCGAAGCAATCGAGGCGCCACGTCTCGTCTACCTGTTCCGCCATGCCAAGTCGAGCTGGTCGGATCCCAACCTGGACGACTTCGATCGGCCCCTGGCGCCCCGGGGCGAGCGCGCCTGCGAGCTCATGGGGGAGTACTTCCGGTTGGCCGACATCCATCCGGGGCTCGTCGTGTGCTCGGCGGCGCTGCGCACTCGCCAGACGCTGGAGCGGGTGCTGCCCGCCCTCGGTGAGGCCGCCCTGGTGAGGTACTACCGCGGCCTGTACCTCACCGGTCCGCAGGCGATGCTCAACCAGCTGCGTCGCACCCCCACCGACGTGCGGCGCGTCATGCTGGTCGCCCACAACCCCGGCATGCAGACCCTCGCCCAGCGCCTGGCAGGCGGCGGGCCAGACCAGGACCTGCGCCGCCTCGCGGAGAAACTCCCGACCGGCGCGCTCGCCATCCTGGTGTTCCGGGGCCGCTCCTGGGAGGAGCTCGACGAGGGTAGCTGCGAGCTGCACAGCCTCGTGGCGCCCCGGGACCTCGACATGAGCCGACCGATTTGACGGCTGCCTCTCCACCTCCTGCGAGGCACGTGATCTCACTGGCGAGAGCTCACCTCGACCGTGTCAGCGGATCTGATCTCCCTGCCGGGATCCGATCCCCGACGATGCGCCGGTCACCATCGCCACGGACAGGGGAGGACCGTAGAGGGAGTGCTGCCATGCGGCCAGAACGGTCTGCCAGCCAACGTTCACAGGCGGGAGCGGCTGGCGACCAGGCGCTGTCCCACAACGGTCTGGTCGTAAACGTGTCCGTCGGCGACGGAGCGATTGTCAGGCGTTGCTGCCCGAGAACTGGGCGGTGCGGCCGGCCTCTCGTTCCAGCCCGTCCAGAATCCCGCTCCACCATTCGTTGGTGACGACCGATCGTCCGGGGACGGTGGCCAGGATCGAGTCAATGAGCGCAGCCGTCTCGGACTCGCCCTGGGTCAGCTGCCGGAGGTCGAGCAGTGTGTCGACGATCCGACTGGTCGAGCTGAATTCGCCGGAGATGGCAGAGCGAGCGGCGACGAGACACCGATGGAGCGGGCTGACGGTCATATTTCAAGCATTCCCGTTTGATCGGTCGCTCAAACGGGAATGTGACCGAAGGAACAGCACCCAACCGGACTCACCAGCAACATCGACAATCGTGCCGGCAGCAACCGACTCCTCGACCGCGGCGGCCGTCGTCTCCGACGAGGCCTCCGACGACGACTCATCTGCACTATCGGAACATGCTGCGCCGACCAGGGCGAGGCTCAGAGCCAGCGCGGCTCCACGGGTTGGGAACTTCATCTGAGTAGTGATGGTCTACGTCTGCGGTGAGCAGATCGCCC
>JAOTYQ010000803.1 GCA_029861725.1 Acidimicrobiia bacterium
GTTCGCACGGCTCCGGCGGCTCGTCGGCGCTAACGCCGTCCCGGCGGGACTGACGACGACCCTGCAGTTCGGTCGCGTCGCTGCCACCGACCGTCTAGAGGCCACCGGATTCGTTGCCGCTCATACCGTCGAGGACTGCACTCGAGTACTTCGAGAGTCTCGGCGGAGCTCACTGCCTCATCGGCTGATGCCATAGCATTCAGGCGACGTCGGGCCGATCGACGATCGTAGGTACCCAACCGAGAACGCCTCCGTTCGATCGGTCGAACGGCCTGGGGAGGGCGGGACGGGAGTAGTTCCTTTACAACCGGTGAGTCGGGTGGCTAACGTCCTGTGCGGCCTTCATCGAGTCCGAGGTGCTGTGCGGCGTGTCGTACGGCAGGGTTCGAACGAGTCCGGCGGGCGGCGCAGCAATCTCTCCCGGGCCAGACGGCCAAGGGGAGCCCAGAATCCGGGGGCTAAGGCGGCGCCGGTTGACAGCCGCGTGTCAACCAGTTTGCTGTCTGCACTCCACTCGCTGCGGACTCGTTCCCGTCCCGACACCTTGGTCTCGGCGATCGGCCCCGGGCGCTCGCCTATCACCTGAGAACTGGAGCCCATCTTGACCGCCGATGATGACCCCGCCGCTGGTTTCGGTCCAGACGACCCGCGCTCGCGGGAGCTCGCAGACTTGGTGATGGTACGTGACGATCTGATCGAGGCCGCCTACGACGCTGTCGATCCCCAGGTCCGGTCGGAGCTTGGGATGGAGCTTCGCGCCGTCCGCCAACGGATCGGCGAGCTGATCCAAGCCGATCGCGACCCGGAGTCACCTGTGGCTCCCGAGCTGACCGCTCACAGCTACGAGGTGGTGACCGATGAGCACCCGACCGTCGAGCCAGGCCGCTACGCGCCTCCGTTGGCTCCGCGGAGCGGGCCGCTCGGAGCGAGGCCACACGTCTCACAACCTGCGGCAATGACAGCCAGGGGCCCCCGGCCAGCCAACGCTCGCGGCGGTTTCGGCCGGTCTTCGCTGCAGGTGTTGCTCGCCGTGGGGCTGGTCGCCGTCATCGTGGCCGCTGCGATCAGCATCGCGGACCGCTTCGACGGCTCGTCGCGAACGATCGGCTCAGGCGACGGTGACGGCAACGAGTTGGCGGCGGTCGACGAAGGCGACGGTGTCCTGACCGACATCCGAGCCGTTCTCGACGGCTTGGGTTTGACGTCGGTGATGGTCGAACAGCGGGACGACACGATCTTGCTCGGCGGGTCGGTGCCGACCGAGCGCGATCGGAATGCGGCCATGGGCGCCGCAACGGCCCTCGTAGGCGATCAGCCCCTCGACGCCTCGGCCCTCGTCGTGCAGTCGGTTGCCCCTCTGGCCACCGTCGCCGACGGACTCAGCCGACCCGACGCGCTTCAGGGCGAGCTCGATCGCGTACTGGCCGCCACGCCGATCATCTTCGACAGCGGTCAGACGGCGCTCACCGAGCTGCACCTCCGCATTCTCAACAACGTGGCGATGGTCCTCTCGGCCTATCCCGATACCAGTGTGACGATCGTCGGCTTCACCGACGACGTCGGCAATGACGCGGAGAACGAACGGCTCTCGTTGTCACGAGCCGAGAATGTCAAGGATTACTTGGTGTCGCAGGGCATTGGAGCCCAGGCGCTAGGCATCCAGGCAAGGGGCGAGCAGACGTCCACCGGTTCACAGGCCCTGGCCAGCCTGGAGCGCCGCGTCGAGTTCGAGGTCGCTGGTGGGGTCCCCGGGATCCAGACCGGGACAACGCTCCGCGTAGGCATCGTCGCTCCCAGTGCCCGCAACGACCTGGCCTTCACGCAGAGCATCGTCGACGCCGTCAACGTGCTGGCCGCGGAACGGAACGTCGAGGTTGCGGTCACCGACAACACGTTCGTCCCTGAAGAGGCAGCGGCGGCCGTGCAGAGCTACGCCGAGGCGGGGTTCGATCTCGTCATCGCCCACGGCTCCCAGTTCGGTGCTGCGCTCGTCGACATCGCACCGCAGTTTCCCGAGACCGTCTTCGCGTGGGGCACGGCCAGCGACACGTTCGGGCTACCGAACGTATACGCCTACGATGCCGCAGCCCAGGAAGGCGGCTACGTGCTCGGCGCCGTGGCCAGCCTGCTGAGCAGTGGCAACGTGATCGGCGTCGTCGGTCCCATCGAGGTGGGGGACGCCGAGCTCTATGTCAACGGCTTCCGAGCCGGCGCCCAGGCCGAACAGCCGGCAGCCAACGTGCTCGTCTCCTACACCGGGTCTTTCTCCGACATCGGGCTCGCATCGGAGACCGCTCAGGCCCATCTGGACGCCGGCGCAGACGTGCTGACCGGTTCGGCCCAGATGGTTGTCGGCGCGATCGCCACGGCGAGCGAGAACGGCGCCTTGTGGTTCGGGACACAGGCCAACCAGACCTCGCTCGCCCCTGACATCGTGGTGGCTTCCCAGGTGTATCGCTGGGAGGTCGTGCTCAGACAGATCATCAGCGACATCGATGCCGGAACACCGTCGGGCACGACCTACTC
>JAOTYQ010000805.1 GCA_029861725.1 Acidimicrobiia bacterium
GGTTGAAAATCCGACCCCTAACTGACGACACGGGGCATCGACACAGCTAAAAGGAGCAGCAGCATGACCTTCGATGGATCGCGCTAGGACCTGATTCTCTGGTCCACGCACGAAAACGAGGCGAGAGGCCGTTGGCTTGCGGCGAGCCAAGGCCTCTCGTTTCGGTTTTGGCATTGAGCGGATAGGCGACAGTCCGCTTCACCTGATGGCGCAGGTTCTAACCGGTCAGCTCCAGGTGCCTCCGGCCTGGTCGGTGGTCTCGCTGCCGGGACTATCCGTACCGTGCCGGCTGCTCCCGACGATGCCTCCAAAGGCAAAGGCAAGGGCCAGGGCGAGGGCAACTGCTGCTGCGACTCGACGCTTGATGAACATGATTCGACGCCTCCTGTGGGTCTTGGGCGTAGACGTCGGTTTCGCCATTGACTACTCCCCGGGCTAGGCGACCAGGTGACGCCCGGAGGATTCTCGTCCCGTCTATCGAGTATTTGGCTCATACGGACTATCGACAGACATGCCACCTGACTTGAGCAATATCTGTCGGGTCCGACACTTGGCCGGGCTCGGCTGTACCCGGCCGAGCTGGCGGCGACTCGATGGCCAGCACCGGCCATGGCACCTAGGCAGGCACCCAATGGAAAGCGCCCGGCGGGTCGACGAGCCAACCACCCTCATCAATTGACGACGAGGTTGCTTCGGCCTCGATCAGGCCCTGCATCCCCAACTCGGCAAGTTGGCGGACCAGATCCGCCCCGTTTCCGTTGTCGAGCGCGACAGCGATTTCGTTGATGGCAGACTCAGACAGAGTCATCGGCGTGTTCTCCTTAGTGTGCAATTTGGTAGTTACACACCGAGCCTCACGCCGGTGACTCACCTTGTGGTGGACCCGCCCCAAAACCCCACCACGCCAAGGGACTCAAGCGATCTATCTCGCATCGAATGGCGTCGGCTTGCTCCTGTTGTCGGCCTCTGCGGAGACCTTCTGGTGGGAATCGCTTTGGCTCGACCTTGGCGGTGCCCTGCTCCTTGGATCACTCATTGACCTGCTCTTGGAGATCAGACGTCGCGAGGGAGAGTGATGCTCCCAGGTGCGCGGTGGGCAAGTCCTACGGAGCCCCAACCGAACTGTCATGAAGCGGGTCCTCGCAGCTATGCTGCTGATCAGTCATCGACATCAGCGGCGGTCCCTTGCGGTGATCAATGAGAACCCGACGCCTCTCGCCTGCAACGAGGCAACGGTCGATGTCCGCCATGGCGGCGGTGTCGACCAGGCGGCCGCCGGTGCTCGGTAACACCGCTCGAAACCTCAATCCCCTGCGCTCAGGTACCGGCGCATTGCTCTGCCCTCGCGCTCGGTAACGTTCCGACACCTCACCGAGAGCGCTGGGCGTCACTGTCCGTCGGTCGGGCGGGATTTTCTGGGCGAGCGAGGGGCGATGCCGGACCGTTGCGTTGAAGTCGTCGGCTTCGAGCGCGACCGGCTACATCGCCGCTGTCGAAACCTCGGTTGTTCGCGGCTCGGCGGGTCTGCGCCGATTCCGCAGCGGCTCAGGCGATTCGGGTCAGGTATGCCCGATGGGCGGAACCCTCGACGAAGAGGTCGCCAGCAGCATCGATCCGCTGTCCGTAGCCCTCGTCGGTGAGCTCCAACTGATGGACCTTGTCCAGGTCGGCCGGTGTTTCGGTCACGGTGATCCAAGCGACTTCGGCGAAGCTCCCGGCCAACGAGCGAGTAAAGGCAACGGGAGCGCCGAAGAGTTGGCTCGCGTAGTCAGTCAACTCGATCGACCACGGTATGGCTTCGCCAAACTTGCCGTTTGCGATGTTCGCGGTCACGACCGTTGAGGTACTGCCGACCGGAACCGTGTCACCCTCGGAGATCCCCGCGAGGTGGAGTACCTCACGAAGTCGGTCTAGAGGTGGGCCGGTCCAGAACTCGAGGCCTTTGGCCGACATCTCTTGGTAGGCGCTGTTCGCCAGTAGTGTCGCCTGGGTGTCTGCGAGCTGGGCTCGCGACTCCACGGTGGTGGCCCATATGAACGAATTGCCGGGATAACCCGGCCCGCAGACCGAAAGGGCTACCTCGACGTCAACGATGTCGTTGACCAACGTCGTCACTTCGTGGGTGTACTCCATGACAGCTCCTACGGCGCCTTTCAGAGTCACCAGCCTCGAGAAGATGATCATCTTTCAACCCTCCTAGCTCTGGCTCACCGACGATTCGATGGGCTACCCGGTCTACACCCCCGGCGGGGTCGGAGCATCTGGTGTAACAAGTCCGACATGCAGGTGCGACGCCATCCAGCTCGTGGCATGGCGATGGACAGCCGGCGAACTGGCCCGGGTGAGGCGATCGGTAACGGCATCACCGAGAGCGGCCGGCGGCCACCAAGCCCCTGGGGCCGGAGATCGCCACCTGGAGTGACGGCGTCGCCCTGGTCGCCGGTGATGTCGAGCGGGCCAGTCGTGCCGTTGCTACGCGCGTCATGGCAGCCGGCCGTGGGCATTATCGGGCATTCGGTG
>JAOTYQ010000806.1 GCA_029861725.1 Acidimicrobiia bacterium
CTCTCGGCACGCTGCCAGCGGAAGCGATCGATGCCATCGCCAACGCGGCCCGAGTGGGCCCAGCCGATGCGGCCTCGCAGGTCGACAACGAGCAGTTGGCCGACATCGCCGGCCTGCTGATGACCCACCCCCTCTTCCAGACCCGCTGAGCCCAGGAGCAACCGTGACAACCCTCACTCGACGCAAGTTCATTGCCGTGTCCGGGATCGGGGCGGCCGGGGTCGTGACCGGTCTCGGCACTCGTCTCGCCATCGCCGCCCCGGGCTCGCCGGCCACGGGCGACGCCCTCGTCGTGCTCTTCCTCCGAGGTGGGGCCGACGGTTTGTCGCTCACCCCGCCCTACGGCTACCCGTCCTACCGTCAGCTCCGCCCGAGCCTGGCCATCCCCCCGCCGGGGAGCAACGGCGGCGCCCTACCGCTCAACAGCTCGAACGGCAACGCCGCCTTCCCGACCGGTATCGATGGGGTGGTCGGGCTCCATCCAGCGCTGCGGCCGATTCATGAGACGCTGTGGAACCAGGGGAGGTTGGCGGTGATTCCGGCCACCGGCCTGCCCCCATCGGAAAGCGCGAGCCGGAGCCACTTCTCGGCGGAGAGCTATGTTGCCCGCGGCTCGGCTTCGATGTCGGTCGGTGGCGGCTGGCTCGGCCGGATGCTCAACGTGCTCAATCCGCAGGCCACCGTCGGCGGGGTGAACAAGTCGCAACGAGCCAACCTGCTCGAGGGCGGCCGGAACTCCTTGACGGTCCCCCGCGTCTCGAACTTCGGGCTCAGCGGCTTCCGTAACGGCGGCGCGGCCCGGGAGGCGCTCCAGGTGCTGAACGCCGGTGCCGACAGCGTGGCCACCGAGGGCCGCAACATCTTGTCGGTCGTCGATCAGATCCAGGCCCTCGACGGGAATCGTCCCGGCTTCCCCAACACCGGACTCGGCCGCCAGTTCAGCGAGCTCTCGGCGTTGTTGAAGGCCGGGCTCGGCATCCATGCCGCATCGATCGACTTCGGCGGGTGGGACACCCATAGCGATCAAGGCGGGGTCGGCGACACCAACGGTCGGTTCTGGCGCCGAACCGAAGAAGTAGCAGGGGCGTTGCGGGCCTTCGCCGACGACACCAACGGTCTGGACGAGATCACGGTGGTCGTGATCACCGAGTTCGGTCGCACCATCAACGAGAACGGCAACGGCGGCACCGATCACGGTCGGGCGGCCACCCACCTGGCGATGGGGGCCGGGATCCGGGGTGGCGTGTACGGCGACGACTACCCGGACACCATCCGCGACGATCCCGACAACGGCGATCTCACCGTGCTGACCGACTACCGAAAGTTCCTGTCGGAGATCATCGCGGCGCGGACCGGTGTCAGTGATCTCGCTACGGTGTTCCCGACCTTCGCCCAGCAAGGCCAGCTCGGTCTGACCCGCTGACCCATCGGTGGCCCTGGCCCCGGCCGGATGGAGCGGACGCCGTTGCCCTCGGGCCCGGATCGACAACGACCCATCATCTGCCGAACCCGTCGACCGTGTCGTAGAGTTTCGACCATGACTGCCGATCGGTTGGCCGCGTACCCGTTCGTGCCAGGGCCGGTGCCCCTCAACATCGTCGGTGGGGAGGGGAGCTACCTGTTCACCGACGACGGCCGCCGCATCCTCGACGGTGGCGGCGGGGCGGTCGTCGCCAACATCGGCCACGGGCGGCCCGAACCGGCTGAGGCTGCGGCCGAAGCCATCCGACGAGGCGGGTACGTCGTCCCCGTCTGGGCGACCGAGACCCGCCTCCGGCTGATCGAGCGCCTGAACCGGCACTGGCTACCGCCCGGCATCACGCGCTGCCTGTTCGTCTCCGGCGGATCGGAGTCGGTCGATACGGCGATGCGGATCGCCCGACAGCATCACGTCGCCCGCGGTGACATCGATCGTTGGAAGATGATCGGCCGGGAGATCAGCTACCACGGGGCCACCCTGGGCACCCTCTCGGTGGCCAACCACGACCGTCGGCGGGCGACCCTCGAACCGCTGCTGCTCGACCTCCCGAAGGCGAGCGCGGTCGATGCCGAAGCCGTCCGCAAGCTCGTCGAGGCCGAGGATCCCTCGACGATCGCGGCCATTGTCGTCGAGCCGGTCAGCGGGGCGTCGGGCGGGGCACTCGTTCCCCCCGACGACTACCTGCCAGGCCTGCGCCGCATCTGCGACGACTACGGCATCCTGCTCATCTGCGACGAGGTGATGACCGGATTCGGTCGCACGGGGCGAACGTTCGGTGTCGATCACGTCGACGTCGTCCCCGATCTCCTCGTCGCCGGCAAGGGCCTCGGCGGGGGCTACGTGCCGATCGGGGGCGTATTCGCTACCGAGGCCGTCACACAGCCGATCGCCGACGCGGGCCTGACCGTCATGTACTTCACGTTCAGCGGCGCCGATGTGGTCTGTGCCGTCGCCGACCGTGTGCTCGAGATCCTCGAAGACGACGACCTGGTCGCCAGGGCGGCTCGTATGGGAGAGCGGCTCGCCGGGCTGCTCGACG
>JAOTYQ010000808.1 GCA_029861725.1 Acidimicrobiia bacterium
GACGGTCTGCTTGACCGCTTCGGCATGAGGGGTGACGTCGAGGCCGAACGTGCGCTCGTAGTCGGAGTGGTCGACCAGCCACGGGGTGGTGAACTGGTAGACCTTCTCCCGCTTGAGGTTGCGCATCGTCTGGCTGAACCAGGCCATGACGGTGAGCGGCAGCCCGTTGGCGGCCCGGATCTTCCCCTTGGTGCCCAGCTCGGCGAATATGAGGTCGAGCAGCTGGCGGGTGGTGATCGGCTCGGCGCTTGGCAGGTGCCAGTTGCGGCCGAGGGCCTCGGGCCGCTCGCCAAGGGTGATCAGGGCCCGGGCGGCGTCGTCGGCGTAGGTGTAGGTGTGGGGCACGTCGGGGTCGCCGAGTACGTTCGCCGGCTTGCCGGCCATGACCGGACCGAACACCTGGTCGGCTCCAATGCCGTGGCGGACGTTCGGCCCGTAGACGTCGGACGCCTGCCCGACGACGGCCTTGATCCTGCCGTCACGATGGGCCGACAGGGCCTCTTCCGTCAGGTTGGCGTAGAACTCGCCGCCGTTCCGCCCGTCGTAGGCGTGGGGGCTGGACTCGCTCATCGGGCCGAGCGTCGGGTCGTACATGTAGAGGTTGTTGGCCACGACCAGCGTGGCCCCCGTCTCGGCGGCGACGTCGATGATGGCGTCCTGGACGGCCGGGAACAGGCACTGGTAGACGACTGCGGCGCCGTCGAGGGCCGATCGGACATCGTCGATCTTGGCCGCGTCGCCGCCCACCACCTCGACCCCGGGCGGCACGATGGCGGTGCCGCTGCGGTTCACCCCCCGCACCGGCTTGCCCTGGCGGGCGAGCTCCCGGATGACGGCGTTGCCGATGCCACCGCTGGCTCCGAACACGACGTGTGCGTTCATGGTGATCTCCTCGTTTGTCGTTGAGCTGACGGTAGGAAACGACCCGCCGGGGGTCATGTGCCCGGAGATGTACTTCGGCGGGACCCTGTGGGTGTAGGGAGCTCCTGGACCGAGACGACCGGGAGCGCCAGATCCCGGATCCGAGCCAGCGCCCCGTGGAGGGCGGCTTGGTCTGGCAGCGGGCCGCGGAGGGAGCTGACCGGTCCGTCGTCGGTCGGGGTGACCTCCACGACGAACCCGTCGAACCACTGCTCCCAGCCGGCCGGGAGCCGACCCCTGACCACGATCTCATACATGACTCCGACCGTATGACCGGCCCCGCCGCGGGTCATGTGTCGGCGGATGTATTTGCCGTGTTGGCGCCGCCCGGTCGAGGTCAGTCGAGGATGCCGAGCTGGCGGGCTCGGGCCACGGCCCCCGTGCGGTGGGTGGCGTCGAGCTTCATGAAGATGTTGGCGATGTGGCGCTTAGTGGTGCCGACCGAGATGTAGAGCCGCTCGGCGATCTCGGCGTTGGTGAACCCGGCGGCCACCTCGGCCAGTACCTCCCGCTCCCGCGGGGTGAGCGGCACGACCAGCGGTTGCTCCGATGATCGGCTGCGGCCGGCGTCGGCCCCGGCCAGCTGCACGATCCTGGTCGACAGCTCCCGCCCGAGCGCACCCCTACTGGCGACCAGGTCGGCCACGGCCGGGCCACCGTCGACGAACGGACGAGCCCAGCCGGCTGGGCCGGCGCTGGCCAGGGCGTCGCAGAGAGACTCCTCGGCGCCGGCTTCGTCGCCGGAGGCGAGGGCGATCTCGGCGCCGACCACGGCGGTCTCGATGAGGGGGCCGACGTCGCTCCCGGCCAGCGTGCTCAGGTGCTCCGACTCGGTGCGGGCGGCGTCGACGTCGCCGGCGGCCAGGTGGAGGCGGATCGACAGGAGCTGCAGCTCGAACGGCGGGTGGACAAGCTCCCACCGGCCCGGGCTGGGGGTCGACGATGCCCGCCGGTGGAGGGCCCAGGATCGTTCGAGGTCGCCGCTGCGCCACCGGGTGCGGGCCTCGCATGCTGCCAGCGCCTGCACGAGGGCGCTCGGGGCGGTTCCTCCGAGGTGGGCGGTGAAGTCGTTGGCTTCCACCAGGATCTGCTCGGCTTCGGGGTGGTTGCCCCGGATCGACTCGGTGTCGGCCCACCGGCAAAAGCCCAGCACGGCGTAGTCGACGGCGCTCGTCGACCGGAGCTCGTGGATGCCCCGCCGGAAGAGGGTGGCGGCCCGGTCGAGGTCGAGCTGCTCGAAGGCGATGAGTCCGAGGCCGACGTCGGCCGCCCCGGCCAGCGGGAAGTCGTAGGAGGTGGTGGCAACGGTGTCCGCCAGGTTCTTGACCGACTCGAACCGGTGGACGGCCAGGTCCAGGTCGCCGAGCTGGACGGCGGCCGCGCCGAGGCTCATTCGAGCCGAGAGGGCGGCGTAGTAGTCGCCCAACCGCTCGCTGAGGCGGGCTGCGGTCTCCAGCTCGGGTTGGGCGCCTCGGGCGTCGCCGGCGATGACCCACACAACGCCCCGGTAGAGGTGGGCGAGCGCGGCGATGCCGTGACGCTCGTCGTGGGCCTGGTCCAGGGCGTGGTCGGCGTGGTCGAGGCAGGCGTCATG
>JAOTYQ010000807.1 GCA_029861725.1 Acidimicrobiia bacterium
CGGCCGATCTCCGCTCCGCTGACCGAAGCCGGCGACGGTGACTACTGGATCGGCGACCTCGCCCCTGGGGTGTGGCTGGTTCCCGAGCCCTGCCGCTGGGACCAGGTCGTCGCGTTCCGGGGAGCCAACCTCCACGACGTGGTCGACGCCGGTTCGGGCCCCGGATCGCTGACCGTCGACGAGGACACCCTTGGCATCCGCATCCGGGGGTGCCGGGCTCCGATCAGGCTGACCTCCGGCGCCGCATGATCGGCCTCAGACCCGGAGCACTCCCGGATCCTGCCCCGCATCGAGCATCGCCTGGCGGACCCTGACCGGGGCGAGCAGCGCGAGCCCGATCCCGAAGAACGCGATCAGCGACAGGATCGCCTGCCGCTGCGAGCCCACGATCTGGTTGACCACGCCGAACACCAGTGGGCCGAGCCACGACGTCCCGCGGGCGGCGATCTCGTAGAAGCCGAAGTACTCGGCCTCCCGGCTGGCCGGGATCATCTGGGAGAACAGCGATCGGCTCAGCGCCTGGGCTCCTCCGAGCACAAGCGCGACCACCACTCCCATGATCATCAGCTCTCGGATCGAGTCGAGGGCCACGAATGCGTAGACCACGAGCGCCGTCCAAACCGTCAGGTTCCCGACGAGCGCCCGCTTGGCGCCGATGCGCTCTGCCAGCCGCCCGAATCCGAGCGACCCGGGAACGGCGACGAACTGGATCAGTAGCACCAGGCCGAGCAGGGTGGTCGGCTCGGCCCCGAGCTCGTCGGCCGCGAAGGATGTCGCCACGGTGATCACCGTGCCGATGCCGTCGATGAAGAACAGGTAGGCGATCAGGTAGCGCAGCGCGATCGGGTATCGCTGCCGCATCTCGACCACCGTGTCCACCACCGAACGGAGACTGAACGCGATCCAGCCCCGATCGGCCGGCTTGGATCGCAGGGCGGGTCGGGGCCGGATCAGCCTGCCCGGATACAGCGCGAAGAACACCAGGCACCAGATGCCGGTGCCCCCGAGGCTGATCCGAACCGCGAGCTCGGTGTCGTCCATGACCGCGATCAGCCCGAAGTTGGCCGCCAACCACAGGCCGCCACCGACGTAGCCGTAGGCGAAGCCGACCGAGCTGACCCGGTCGCGGCGCTCAGGCGGTGCGAGCTCGGGCAGGAACGAGTTGTAGATGACCGATGCAGCGGCGAAGGCCACCCCGGCCAGCACGAAGAGGGCGCCGCCCAGCAGGACCGTCGACGTGGTCACCAGGAACAGCCCGGCCAGCAGTGCGCTGCCGGTGTAGACCAATGCCATCATCAACCGCTTCTTGTGTGGGGTGTGATCGGCGATCGCTCCGACGAGCGGCAGGACGACCACCTGGAGGATGGCCGACAGCGACACGGCGAACGGGAAGAACGAGGCCTCGTCGATCGTGAAGCCGCCGATGTCGACCCCGCCGTTTCGTTCGGCGAGATCGAGTAGGTAGGGCCCGAGGAGTGCCGTCGTGACGGTGGTGGAGAACGCCGACCACGCCCAGTCGTACATCTGCCAGCCGAAGATCTCGCGCTGGTTCTCGGCGGTGGCGGCGTCCATCGCCCCGAGGGTACGGGGCGCGATCCCGGCGCTGGGTCAGCGACCCCTCCAGTTCGGCTCCCGCTTCTCCGCGAACGCCGTCGCCCCCTCGGTGGCGTCCTCGGTGGCGAAGACATCGCTCATGATCGGGTTCTGGAACGGCCAGTACTCGGCGTCGGTCAGGCCCCAGCTCTCCCGGATGATCCGCTTGGAAGCGGCGACGCCGAGCGGGGCGTTCTTGGCGATCCGCTCGCCGAGCGCAACGGCGGCATCGACGGCTCCGCCCCGCTCGGTGATCTCGACGACGAGCCCGTGGCGGTGCGCCTCCTCACCAGTGATCGGCTCGCCGGTCAGGGCCATCTTCATCGCCATCGACTCGGGTAGGTGGCGTTGGAGCCGCCCGAGGGCACCGGCGCCGGCGAAGAGGCCGACGGTCACCTCGGGGATGCCGAGCTTGGCATTAACGGCGGCGACGACGAGGTCGCAGCCGAGCACCACTTCGAGACCGCCGGCGAGTGCGAACCCCTCTACTGCGGCGATCAGCGGCTTGCGGGGTCCCCGTTCGACCATCCCGGCAAGGCCCCGCCCTTCGATCATCGGCATCTCGCCGGCCACGAATGCCTTGAGGTCCATGCCGGCGCTGAAGCCCCGACCGGCCCCGGTCAATACACCGACCCGGATGCCGTCGTCGGCGTCGAGAGCATCCATTGCGTCGGCCAGCGCTTCGGACAGGGCCAGGTTGATCGAGTTCATGGCGTCGGGCCGGTTCAACGTGATCACGCGGACCATGCCCCGGTCTTCGGTGAGGACGAGTGGGTCAGCCATGGCACGCACGGTATTCCACATCGGGTGCTGGCGCACGGCTCGGCTTGGCGGAGGGGCCTGGGCGGCAGGCCCTTGCGTCGGGTTGATGCGACGACAAGTATGGAGCCGAATCGAGAGGACCACCTTGGGGTGGACGCGC
>JAOTYQ010000809.1 GCA_029861725.1 Acidimicrobiia bacterium
CGTCTGGACCGGTCGAACTGGAACACCATCTCCAGCTTCACACGATACTGCTGCACTCGACCCTCGTCGATGACGGTGTCGAAGTCGGCGACCGTCGCAGAGCGCAGGTCGACGATCGTCTTGGCTGCCTCCTCCACTCCGTTCCTGGCCGCGTCCTCCCACGAGCTCGGCGACGTGGCCACCAGGCGAACGACCTTGTGAACCTGGCCGTCGGCGGGCTTCCTCACCGCCGGGCTTTCCATCGGCTCATCGATCGTGCTCGGTCGTCGTTGGCCGTCTCGGAATCTCGTCATGGGTAATCCTCTTCCAGGCCTACCCTAATGATCGCTCAGTAGGGCAACAAGCGGCGTGGCTGTTGGCGGACTGCATGTGGCTCGGGCTCTGGGTGCCCTTCTCGCTATCGTCGGTCAACATCCAACTGAGCGATCAGCTTCTTGGGAGCCGTCATGCGATAGCTGTCGATCAGGAGGAGCTCTACCTCGTCCCAGTCGACAGTGCTCAGATCGAGCCGGAGCCCAACCCAGCCCCGCGGGCCGGTGTAGCTCGGGATGAAGAAGCGGTCCGGATCCGACTCAGCGAGCGCACGGTTGGTCCCGGGCGGAGCCTTGCAGGTCAGCGCGACGACGCCGTCACCGTGGTGATCATCGAGGTAGTAGGCGAACTTCTTCCTCCGGACCGCGGGGAGGCCGTATGCGAGCTCCAGGAACTGGGCCTTTCGACTCTCCTTGCTCATCGGCTCAGTCTCGCCCGAGACGGAGGGGGCGGTGGGCACAGGCAGGTACGCTCGAGCCGCTTCGGCCTCGGTCAGTGATCGCGACCGAAGACCGCCGCCGAGCCGAAGATCGTGCCGAAGCCAATGCCGAGCCAGAAGGCGCAGAACAAGGCGAAGCCGAACGCCGCCAGCACCGAGACGTCGGTGAGCGCCAGGGCCATCGCCATCGTAAGGCCGAGCACGATGACGATCGAAGCGGCAAACACGCTCAGCCCGACGGCCATCGGCGACCAACCGGGTCGCGCTGCTGCCCTCGGCACAGCCGGACTTGCTGGTGGCTGCTGGACGGGGTGGGCCGATGGTGCGGCCGGGATCGCGGTTTGGGTGATCGGTTCTTCAAGTGCAGTGGCCATGAACGGATCATCGCCCCGGACGATCGATCGTTCCTAGTGGTGAGGTCCCCGAATCGATCGCTCGGAACGATCGAGCCGTTCGAGGGAGCCGATCTTGCGGGCGTGCCTGCACCGACGAGTACCATCGCGATCGATGCGCCGGCGGCTCGACTCTCGCTAGGTGCCCACCGTGCCGGTGACGGTGTGGGCCGCCGACGGACGCCTCGGAGCGGCCGACTGTGAACGCTTCGGTACCGGCACGCTCGCTCAGCCGGTCAACGCCGTGACGAGCTTGGCCTATGTGGCCGTCGGCGTCATTGTGGTGATCGCCGCAGCTCGCACCGGTCGGCGACACGCGGAATCGGCGATCTATGCCGCATGCTTGGTCGCCGTCGGGCTCGGCAGTTTCGCCTTCCACGGCCCCCAGCCGATTGGCTCCCAACCAGCTCACGACCTACCGATCCTCCTCACCCTGGCGTTCATCGTCGCCTACGACCTGGACTCGCTGTCGGTTCCGGGTGGCCGAAGGTCGACGTTCGCCGTCGCCGCCGTTGCGTCGGTCGCGGTGACGATCCGACAGGACCTGGTCGTCTGGTTCATCGGAGGACTGGGTGCACTGGCGGTGGTCCTCGAGAGGTTCGTCCACTGGCGAGGCCGTCGCGCTGGGCGGTGGCCCACCCCGCCTCCACCCCCTGCGCTCGCGATGCTGGCGGTGCTCGCAGGCCTGGCGTGGATCGGGGGTCGCTCCTCCAGCCTTCTGTGCGACGCGGAGAGCCCCTACCAGCTCCACGGCCTCTGGCACGTGCTCTCGGCGGTCGTGCTCGGGGCGTGGTGGTGGCTCGCCGGAGCCCGGGATGACAGCCGGGGATCGATGCCCCCTCCTGCGAGGTCACACCACGAGTAGTAGCTGACGGGTGCCTGACCACCGGTCAGCTGCCGGTCAGCTACCTGACTTCAGGCTCGTCGCGACGGGCAACCAACCCGCAACGACCAGGAGGTCAGCCCATGAAGAAGCCACTGAGCGCACTGCTCGCGACCGTGTTTCTACTCGCCGGATCGATTGGTTCTCCGGCGTTCGCCGGCTCGAACGAGTCCGGACGGCAACGCGAGACGATCGAGCTCGCCGATGCCCGGATGAAGTTCGAGATCAACGCAACCGACGGGGACGGCGGCATCCAGGTCTTCATCGACGGCGACCAATGGAAGTGGATCTCGATCCACGATCCGGACGGGCGCCGGATCTTCACCACGAGGACGATGGGCAGGATGGCGCTCCAGGGCGGAACCGAGCTGTTCCTCGAGAGCGCGGAACCCACGTTCGACGAGCTGCCTCTCGACGAGCTGCTCGAACGATTCCCTGAGGGCGAGTACGGCTTTACCGGTCGTGATCTCGACGGCAACCGCTTG
>JAOTYQ010000810.1 GCA_029861725.1 Acidimicrobiia bacterium
CGCTCACCGGCCGGGAGTTCGCAGTCCTGCGGTACTTCTGCTTCCACCGCGACGAGCTGGTCTCGGCTGAGGACCTGCTCGAGCACTGCTGGGACGCCAACGCCGACAGCTTCACCGGCAGCGTGCGCGTCATCCTCAGCCGGCTCCGTAAGAAGCTCGGCGACCCACCGCTCATCGAGACCGTGCGAGGGGTTGGCTATCGGCTGGGCGGCGGCCGGTGAGCCCAGCCTCCGGTATGCCGTCGAGGCTATCAGCCCGCTCCCTGCGGGCGCAGCTGGCCCTCGTCGGCTTCCTCGCGGTGCTCGTCCCGGTCGTCGTACTGCTCGCCGTGGTCTTCGCCAGTGAGACCGAGGTCGAGTCCGACCGCGACCTGGAGATCGGGCCCGGTGGACCGACGCTCACCGCCGACATCGAGAACGTCGAGAGCGGGGTCTCACCATGGGTTCCCTTGACGGCCGCTCTGCTCGCCGTGCCCGCCGCCCTGACCGTGTGGTGGTGGGCGGGCAAAGCGACGCGACCGATCCACCGGATCACGACCACAACGGAGCGCATCCAGGCCGGCTCGCTCGATCAGCGCATCGGCCTGTCCGGGGCGCCAGCCGAGGTCCAGGCCCTCGCCGACAGCTTCGATCGGATGCTCGACCGGCTCTCGCTCGCCTCGACGACCCAGCAACAACTGATCGAGGACGTCAGCCACGAGCTACGGACACCGCTCGCCGCCCTCGCCAACAACGCAGAGGTCATCCTGGCCGACGACCGGGCGACGATCGACGACTATCGAGCGGCGACCGAGCGCATCGAGGCTCTGAGCGGGCGTCTCCAGTCGACCATCGACGGCCTGCTGATCGACGCCCGAGCCCGTCGGACGACCACCACCCAGGTCGACAACGACCTGATGCCGATCCTGGGACGGCTGGTCGACGAGCAACGGTCGCTCGACCCCGGTCTCTCGATCGACGTCGCTGGACCCGAGCGGCTGCTGCTCGGAATCGACGGACCCAGCGTCGAGCGAGCCGTTCGCAACCTCATCCGCAACGCCGCAGCCCACAGCCCACCAGGGGGCTCGATCATGGTGGGGGTCGACGTGGTCGGCGCCGTGGCCGCGCTGTCGGTGACCGACGAGGGGCCGGGGATCGACCCGGCCGACCTCGGCCGGGTCTTCGACCGCTACTACCGCGGCGACGAGTCCATCGACGGCCACGGGATCGGTCTCGCGCTGGTGAAGCAAGTTGCTGACGCCTACGGAGGCGTCAGCGTCGACTCGCCTCTCGGACCCGATGGGGGCACGCGGTTCACGATGAGGTTCCCGCTGCCGTCATTGGAGCCCTGACGCCGCCGGGCGTTGTGACTTACGCCTCTGGGTGGGCTCGACCCCGACCCCGCATCCTGCCAGGACGAGACCGGTCGTCTGAGCAAGGAGGGTGCCCTGGTGATCGCGTGGGGTCTGGTGGTCGTGGTGCTCTCGCTCGTGTGCTGGGGAGGGCAGGTGGTGTCGCTGCTCGCACCGGACCAGGCGACACGACTCGGACTGTCCGAATCGGAGTCCGAAGTGGAGCCGGTCTTCTGGGTGGATGCTCGGGGTGAGGCCTTCTGGGACTCGCTGGTGTTGTGGGTGATGCCGGTGGCCGGGATCCTGATGGTGGCCGATAGCTCGTGGTGGCCCTATCTGGGCCTGGCCGGCGGTGGAGCGTATCTCTACTTCGCCGGCCGGGGCCTGGCGGTCCGCTCCCTCATGGGAAAGAGAGATCTGCGGATCGGGTCGGCGGCATCGGTGCGGTTCGGCTTGGCGGCGCTGGCAGTGTGGGGGATGATGGCCGCAGTGACAATCGTCGTCGCGATCGTCGAGCTGGAGTCGCTCCGTTGAGCGTGTGACCAGGGCCGAGCACCGAGCCCTCCGGTCGTCATCGCGTCGACCAGTCCGCTAGCGATGGGCATGCTCGGCGGCACGATGTGGCCGCTCGATCTCGTTGGTGACACGATGCGGAGGATCGGCCGTCGCCGATGAGCAAGACTGGACCCACGTCGAAGAGCCCATCCATAGAGACGCTGGCGCCCGATGCGCCCACGGCCGAGGCAGTTTCGGCTTTGAGGCGCGATGGTGCTGTGATCCTGGCCGGGCTGGTCCCAGGTTCGGTCATGGACGAGGTGACGGCGCGTCTGGGCCCGGCGTTCGGCGATGCGAATGGGCCACTGGGCGAGACCACGCTCACCGTCGGCGGGCTGATGGGGCGGGGACCGGAGATCGTCGAGACCCTCTTGCTGAACGAGCAGGTGCTGGCCGTCGCCGACGAGATCCTCCTGCCCGAGCGACCGATGGCCGCCGCCTCGGGGCCGATCGATGCCACCGATCTCGTCGGGATCCTCGCCGGCGGCGACGGCATTATCCAGGTCGCGCATCCTCGCCGGGATGCCTCGCGCGGCCCGAACTGCCATCACTATCGGGTCGGCGGGACGGCGGGGTTGCAGATCCGTCGAGGCGCCAAGCATCAGGTTCTGCACCGCGAGACCAT
>JAOTYQ010000811.1 GCA_029861725.1 Acidimicrobiia bacterium
TCGCCGGCGGTGCCCGATGATCGGCTCCACTCCGGCGGTGCCGACGATCGTGGCTTCGAGGCCGTTGCCCGCTGTTCTCCAGCTCGACCAGCCCGACGATGTCGGCGTCGAGAGCGGCCACGGCCTGGCTGACCTTGGTCGACTGTATGTCGAACTCGGCCTGCGTGTGGGCCCCTCGGCACTCGAGGTCGCCGTTCGGTCCGCAGAAGTCGCCTCCGTCATCGAGGGTGACGAACTAGTTCAGCACGGTGAAGCTGGCGATGGTGAGGTCGCCGCCGACGGTTGGGACCGAGTCCGGCCTCGGGTTGCGAGTGATCGACACCGCCGTCGGGATCGGTGGGGTCGGCCTGACCGACCGGGTGGAGCTCGTACTCCCCGAAGGCGAAGTGGACGACACCGCTCAAGTCGGTGACGACGTCGCCGCTTCGGAGCGTGTTGTCTCCGCCGCCGAGGTACGGGGTCGGGTCGGGGTTCCAGGTCGGGATGCCGTTGGGGAAGGTCTCGTTCTCGTCCTCGCCGTCGTCGAGGACGACCCGGGAGTCGATGTTGAGTGGCTGAGCGAGCGACACCGACATTCCCTCGATCGACGAGATCACCGACCGCGAACGGGTCCCCGCCGGGAGCGAACACGAAGATGCCTTATGAGGTCGAGTCATCGCCGTCGGCGGCGCCCTGGATGTCGTGGATCAGGGTCGGGGGGACCTGACGGGTGGCTCAGACGCTCCACACGTGGGCGACCGTTATGCCGGTCCCGATGACGAGGCGAGTGAGCGAAGGCTGCACCGGCCACGTGGTGGCGACCTGCTCGTGGGCGACCACCCGGGCGCCGGGTGGGAGCTCGGCCAGGAGGCCCGGCAGCAGCAGGGCTGTGGTCTCGGCTGGCAGGAACAGGAACACGATCGTGGCCTCGGCCTGCGCCGCTCGGCCGTCAACCGAGTTGGCATCGGCTTCCTGAATCGTGACCCGGTCGTCGAGTCCGGCCTCGGCTACGTTGGCCATGGCGTGGGCGACCAGGTCTGGATCGCGCTCGAGTCCCCGGGCTCGGCACCCGAACCGGGAAACGGCTTCGATCAGGACTCGCCCGTCGCCGCAGCCGACGTCGACGACGAGGTCGGTCGCATCGGGCTCGGCCAACGCCAGGATGTCGCCGACCATGGCGGTCGGAGTACCGAGGAAGACGCCGAGGTCACCACCGGCTACCCGTCCCCGAGCCCGGTCGCCGGCCAGCCGGAACGGGCGGATCAGGTGGTACACCCACCAGGCGCCGGCCGGCAACTGCAAGGCGTTCAGATCGGCCCGACCGGGCTGCCACGGCCAGCGGCGCCGGTCGTCGGCCCAGCGGAGCGTGATCCTCGTCGTCGACTCATCGGTTCGGATCAGTGTGCACGCCGCCCCGCTCCGCACCAGGGCCGCCAGCGCCCCAGGGCTGAGCCGGTCCTGCATGCGGTACCCCCGGGCGGCGAGCGCCTCGATCGAGGCCAGGACCTCGGCGTAGCGGGTCCGTTCGTCGCCCGTCGCCCGATCGGCGAGGCGCACACCGATCGACAGGTGCTGCACCCGGTCGGGCACCGGCTCGAGCGACGCAGTGACACCGACTGCGTCAAGGGCGCCGATCGCCTGGGTGCCCTCCTCGAGGGCGGCCATGGCCAACGACCGGGTCCCAGTGTCGGCTGCGGCGAGCAGCCGGCGAGCGTCCGGAGCGAGCGATCCTCGATCGTCGAGCCGGCGGGCCACGGCCACACCCAGGTGACCGGCATGCAGGGCCGCGATCAGCTCCCCTTCCAGTTGGGAGGCGTCGACCGGTTGCGCGGCGCCGATCGGTCGCGGCGCTCCGATCGGCTGCGAGGCGGCGAGGCCTGGCCGGTCGGAACGGTCGACCCCTCGAGCGGTGAGGGCCCGCAGCGCAGCATCGGCCGCTCGGGCGAGTCGTGGAGCGAGTTCGGCCACGTGGGGCTCGGCCAGCATCGAGAGGTGGCCGCCGGCCGTGGGCTCCACCTCGAGCCGGCCCGTCACCACCCGGCGCCAACCCATCCCGTTGGTGGCCAGCGACGCACCGAAGGGATCGTCGGCCGCCTTGAAGACCGTGACCGGACCGTCGTACGGGCGGTACTCATAGGTGAGCTGGGACCGCCAGTTGTCCTCGATGAATCGGCGGATGCGGAGCTCGTCGCCCAGGGTCATGCCCGCCGCGTCCCGCACCTTGGCGGCGACGATCTCGCTCCGGCGACCGATCCGATCGCGTAGCTTGCTGATCTGGCGCCGCAGATAGGCCGGGGGGTCGGCGGTCAGCTCGCGGCGATGGACGGCCAGGCGCTCGGTCGGGGTGAGGTCGGCTTCGGCGCTGTCGGGCCCCGCTGCATCGAACAGTGCGAGCAGCGCGACCGGTCGTCCTTCGGCCTCGAGTTGGTGGGCCAGCTCGTAGGCGACGACCGCTCCGAGGGAGATGGCGGCCAGGATCACCGGCCCGTCGGGAGCGCACCGAGTCAGCTCCTTGCGGTACAGGC
>JAOTYQ010000194.1 GCA_029861725.1 Acidimicrobiia bacterium
AGGATGACCCGATCTGAGCGTTTCTCAGCGCTCGGGTCGTGATGCCATGTAGAGCTTGGGGGTTCGGGCTGTATGGGCCTCCTCGCTCGATTGCCCCGGGTCTCCGGTGAAACTCGGGGCTTCCTTCTCGGGTTGCACGTCCCGAGCGGGACGCACAATCTGACCATGGAGCAGTCCGAGATGCGCAATAGCAGGACTCATTTTGTCTCCGGCTCGTGGAGGCGCACGGTGTTGATCGCCGGGATGTCCCAGGCTTCGCGAAGGCGCCCGTCGAACACCCGCCACACGACCATCGCATCGACATCGAACAAGGTGCCACTGAAGCTGAGGGTGTGCGTCGCATAGGCGACAACCAGCTCGTCGCCGTATGCAGCTGCATCCAAACCGGCTTCTTCCCAACAGCGAGTCCGCAGCAGCCAACCGGAGATCTTCGTCTTCCACCGGACAGCCCACCAAGCCGCCCAACGGGATCAGTAGAGGAACATCGGCTTGCCCCCGACGTGGCGGACCTTCGGCTGGTAGCCGTCGACGTCGTAGAGCTCGTCGACGTCGACCCGCTTGACACCTCCGCCCGTGATGCTGATCGGCACGTTGGTGTAGGTCCCCGAGCGTAGGGCGACCATCCGGCCCGACGATCCCTCGAGCGCCAGATCGACGGCCATGACGGCGTAGTTCGTCGCCACCATCAGATCGAGGCTGTCTGGCCGGCCCGACCGCATCAGGTATGCGACGTCCTGGAGGATGATGCCCTCGCCGGTCCGGTCCTTCAGGAGCTCGCCGACGGTGCGGCCGATGCCTCCAAGCTTGCGATGACCGTAGGCGTCGGCTTCGCCGGAGACGTGGAGGTCGCCGCCGGCGATCGTCGCCCCTTCCGAGACCGTGACCATCGCGTAGTTCGAAGGGTTGGCGGCCTTGTCCTTCATCAACAGGTCAGCCAGCTTGTCGATCTTGAACGGCACCTCGGAGATCAAGGCCCGGTCGACGCCGGCCAGGTACGCCGTGATGAGCGACGTCTCACCGGAGTACCGGCCGAACAGCTCGACGACCGCGATGCGCTCGTGGGAGCCGGTGCTCGTGCGGAGGTTGTGGATGAACTCCACCCCGCGACTGACCGCGGTCGAGAAGCCGATGCAGTAGTCGGTGCCGTGCACGTCGTTGTCCATCGTCTTCGGGATGGCGATCACCGGCACGCCCTCGGTGTGCATGCGCAGCGCGTACGACAACGTGTCGTCACCGCCGATCGGCAACAACGCATCCACACCGAGATAGTCGAGGACCTCGAGCACATGGCCGGTGAAGTCGTAGGGGCTGTCACCGGTCGCGTTCGTCCGGAGGTGGTCTGGCACATCGTCCGCCTCGACATGGCCCGGATTGGTGCGCGAGGTGTGGAGAAACGTCCCGCCGCTGCGGTCGACGGTGCGCACCACCGACGCGTTGAGACTCATCGTGTTCGTTTCGAGCGATGCCGGATCGTCTGGATCGCAGTGGAGCAACCCGGCCCAACCGCGCCTGATGCCGATCGCGGTTCCGCCGCTCTCCTCGACGCGCCTGACCGCAGCCTTGATGCAGGGATTCAAGCCCGGGACGTCGCCGCCCCCGGTCAGAATGGCGATTCGCTTGGTCATCTACCTCTCCTGCTACTCCGAAGCACGACCGGCGGCCGGCCGTGTCTCGTTCGTTCTACCCGCTTCTTCTGCCAATCGACGGTGGCGCGGGCCTGAAGTCGATCTCGCCGGCCGCTCCTGGCGCCCGACCAGCGACGCGGTACGCTCTCCGGCTATGGCCGTCGCCGACGAGGTTGTCAATCGTGTGACCTGGAAGGTCCCCAACGCCCTGGCGCTGGTGGGCTCGCGCTCGGGTGACGAGCGGAACGCGATGACGACGAGCTGGATCACCCAGCTGTCGATGGAACCGGTGTTGATCGGGATCGGCGTCGACAACCAGGCGGTCACCCATCGCCTCATCACCGAGGGCGGCTCGTTCACCGTCAATCTCTGGGACGCTGACGACACCCGGGTGTTCGTCAAGTACTCGAAGCCTGCCACCTACGCCGACGGCGAGCTCAACGGTCGGGCGGTGCACGAGGCCACCACCGGTGCTCCGGTCTTCGACGAGGCCATCGCCTGGATCGACTGCGAAGTGCGCCATCACCTCGACCTCGGAACCCACACCCTGTTCGTCGGTGAAGTGGTCGACGCCGGGATCAACGACGACGACAAGCGAGCCGCCGCGATGAGCGACACCCGGATGAAGTACGGCGGCGTCAAACGTCACTGACGCCGCTGCTCGGGTCCGCTCGTCGGCGGCGGCGTCAGCTGGCGCTCTTCGGCGCGACGATCGTGCAGGTGCCCTGGGCGACGGCTACCAGCCGGCCCTCGTTCTCGATCTCGATGCGGACCACCGCCAGACGCTTGGTCATCGAGATGATCTCGCTGGTGGCCAGGCAGGTGCCGCCGGTGACGGGGGCGAGGAGATTGATCTTGAACTCGGTGGTGGCAGCCCAGTAGCCGGGGGGCATGACCGGATACATGACGACGCCGAGCACGTGGTCGCACATCGCCGACAGGCAGCCACCGTGCATGTTGCCCATGCCGGTGATGAGCTCCTCGGTCACCGGCATCTCGCACACGAGTCGTCCGGCCTCGACCTCGGTGACCTTCAGGCCGAGGTAACTGTCGATCCCGCTCCTCGACACCCGCCCGATGATCTTGTCGGCCCATTCCTGGTTGAACGTGTCGAAGGTCGGTCGGGTCATCGGGTCAGGTGCTCCTACGGTTCAATGGCGTCTTCGGGGGCGAAGACCCCGTGCACGGGTGGGATACCGGGGCGCTCACCGGCCATCGTCTGGATCAACGGTTCGAGGTCGTCGAACCCGGCGACCTGGCGGGGGATGTCGGCGAAGGGGTAGCGAGCCGAAACGAGGAGCTCGAGCGCCTTGCGGTAGGCGGAGACGTCGACCCCGAGCGCGCCGAGGATGCGGAGCTCCTTGTACACGATGTGGTCGGGCTCGAAACCCGGCGTGTCGGCCGAGCCGCGGGTTCCGGCGACGACGATCGTCCCCCCCGGTCGGGCCAGCTGTACGGCCTGGCCGAGCGCGGCTGGGGCCTTGGCCGTCACGTCGACCACCACGTCGGCCTTGGCTCCGACGGCATCCCGCAGCGCCCGGTTGGGGTCGGTCGCCGCCACGTCGACCGCGAGGTCGACACCGAATGCCGGCGCCAGGGCCAGCCGCTCGGCGTCGCGAGGTCCGAGCCCGGTGATCATGACGAACGACGCTCCCGCCTCCTTGACCGCAGCCGATGCACACAGTCCCCGTACGCCAGGACCGAGGACGACCACCACGTCGCCTGGCTGGGTCTCGGGCACCTCGACCGCCCAGCGGATCCCGGCGCCGAGCGGATTGAACAGGGTGGCGGTCACCGGGTCGAGCTCAGCGGGCATCGGGAGCAGCATCGAGTCCGGTCCGAGGTAGAGGTGGGACGCGTACCCACCCCCGAGCCCGGGGGGCTGATCGGCGTCGGTGAAGCCGACCATGGTCGCCATTCCGTTGCGGACGCAACGGCGGTACATCCCGGCTCGGCAGGGCTCGCACTCGCGGCACGACTGGAAGACCTCGACCGCGACCCGCTGACCGGCCGCCACACCCCATCGCTCCGCCGCCTCGTCCCCGACCTGCTCGACCACGCCCACCACCTCGTGACCGGGGATGAAGGCATGGCTGCTGGCGATGTGGCCGGTGTACTGCTCATGATCGGTGCCGCACAGTCCGCATGCCTCGATCCGCAGCAGCCCGTCGGCCCCGCCGACTTCGGGCAAATCGAACGTCCGGCGCTCGAACGATCGAGGAGCGGTCAGAACCAGGCCGGTGGCCGCCGTCATGGATGCTGCGCGTTCGGCTCGGCGAGGTGGGTGGGGGAGCTGGTCATGGAGCGGGCGCCCGGTCGAGGGCTGGGTAGCTGGTCGTGCGGCCTGTTGTACCGCGCACTCTACCGGTGGGTCCAGATCGCGACCGGCCCAGGTGGCATGATCTGATGCTGTGCCCGACGAAGCCCTACTCCGTGAGCGATCGTGGCCGGCGTTGCTCGACTCGGCGCCGGAGAGTCTCGGGATCGATCTGGCCGCGGTGCGCCGCTACCGCCTCGGTCGCGTGCGGGAGCAGATCGCGGCTCGCGACATCGGAGCCGTCATCCTCAGCGACGCCGTCAACGTGCGGTACGCCACCGGCAGCCGCAACATGCAGGTCTTCACCTCGCGCAATGCCCCGTCGCGTTACCTCGTCGTGACCGCCGACCGGTCGATCCTGTACGAGTTCACCGGCTGCGAGCATCTCGCTGCTGGGCTGGAGACGATCGACGAGGTGCGCCCGGCCACCACGGCCAGCTTCGTGGCCGCCGGCCCCGGCAGCGGTGATCGGGAGCGTCGCTGGGCCGCCGAGATGTCCAGTCTCTTCGCCGACCTGCTCGGCCCGGGAACGCACACGATCGGCGTCGAACGTATGAACGTCGGAGCCGCCCTGGCGCTCGCCGCGACCGGTCACCGTCTGGTCGACGCCCAGGAGCCCGTCGAGATGGCCCGGACCATCAAGTCACCGGAGGAGGTCGAGTGCATCCGGGCCTCGGTGCGGATGACCGAACGGGCGGTGGCGGCGATGCGGGACGCGCTGACACCCGGCCTGACCGAGAACGAGCTGTGGGCGGTCCTCCACCACGCCGTCATCGCTGGCAACGGCGACTACTGCGAGACCCGGCTCCTGAACTCCGGACCGCGGACCAATCCCTGGTTCCAGGAGGCCTCATCGCGAACGATCCGGCCCAACGAGCTGGTCGCCCTCGACACCGACGTCGTCGGCTGCCACGGGTACTACGCCGATTTCTCCCGCACGTTTCATGTCGGGCCCGACGAACCAACCGCTGAGCAGCGGCTGCTCTACCGGTTGGCCCACGAGCAGGTCGAGCACAACCTCGAGCTCATCGGCCCGGGCGTCACGTTCCGGGAGTACGCCGAGCGGGCCTGGAACATCCCGGCTCCCTACCGCCGCAACCGCTACTACCTGTCGGCCCACGGCTGCGGCATGACCGGCGAGTACCCGTATCTCTACCACCGGGCCGATTTCGGCGACGCAGGGTATGACGGCGTGATCGAGCCAGGCATGACGCTCTGCGTCGAGAGCTACGTCGGTGCCGACGACGGCGTCGAGGGGGTCAAGCTCGAACAGCAGGTGCTCGTCACCGGGACCGGGACGGAGCTCCTCAGCGAGTTCCCCTTCGAGTCTTCCCTGCTCGTCTGACGGTGGGCCGACCTACCCGGCCGACAACCCGAGCTGGAAGGCGGCTCGGTAGTCCGCCGATGGACCTCGGCGTAGCGCGGCCCGGCTACTCGCCGGCGGAGTGTTCGCTCCACCAGGCGTTCAGGTAGGCGGCGGCGGCGAGGTAGAGCGGGTGTCGCCCCGGGTCGGCTCGGGTGGCGTCGAGGCACGCCAGCGTGTACTTGGCGAGGTGGGCGTCGCGATGGGGCGCCGCATGTGTGGCCAGTGCCCGCCAGAGGGCGGGGCGCCGGTCGGGCGGTGCGTGCCAGGCGGCCCCGGCCGCGGTCGACGGTGGGGCCAGGACCAGCTCCTCGGGGGGCACCTCCGCCGGTTCCGGCACGTGGTCGAGCGCGAGAACCACCGATCGGAGCGAGGCGCGGAAACCGAGCACGTAGGTCGCGGCCACAGCGACGGCATGGCGAGGCTCGTCGAGCGCCCGGGCGATGCCGAGCGCGGCCTGGGGCATCGTGAGGCAATGGGACCAGCCATAGGGAGCGTGCTGCGGGTCGTCTTGCAACATCGAGTGAGCGGCGATCGGCAGCAGGATGCCTCGGGCCGAGCCGACGCTGATCGTGTCGGTCAGATCGGCCAGCGCCGCCGTGGCCAGGCCGGTGCGCTCGGTCGTTCCCATCGTCGGGTAGATGAATGAGCTTGGCGGTTGCTCGGCGAGGTCGGGTCCGACCAGGCGACGTTCGAGCTCCGCTGACGGCTCTGGGTGTTGCGCCGGCGGCGCCTCGGTGTGCCAGCTCAGCCTCCAATCGGGGTGGCGGACCAGCTCGTGGATCGTGGTTCTGGCCAGCGACGCTGCTGGCAGGCTCCGCGGTGCGGCCCGGGCCAGCAGGTACAGCAGGATGGGCCCGTGGGCGGCAACCGCGAGCGACGGCAGGATCGGGTCGGCGAGAACCAAGACCAGCTCATCGGTGTCGAGGTGCGCGCTCAGCCAGGTGATGGCATCGTCGGCCCCGTCGGCATCGCCGTTGCGGAGCGCGCGATCGAGGACGCCGACAGGATCGGCGGTCAACGAGTCGGTGTGCCGGGGTTGGCGCTCGATGGGCGGTCCCCAGTCGGCGTAGCTGACCGCCGTCTGGTCGATGCGGTCGAGCACCGCCCTCCGCCCTTCGGGGGAGACGAGCGTGAGCAGCGCCGAGCGAGCGAGGACTTCGAGCGGCGCATGGATGATGAACGAGTCGCCCTCGTCGAGGCGGGGAACGGAGATCGTCGTCGCGGCCTCATCCAAGGCCTCCGCGTCCGACCGCGCCTGACGGGTAGCTGCATCACCTACCGGGTTGCTCATTCCACGACGTGCACGGGGGTGCCGTTGGGGAGCTGCTCGGGCAGGTACTCGGCGATGTGCATCGGCAACCGTACGCACCCGTGGCTGGCTGGATAGAGCGGAACCGATTGCGAGCCGTGGAAGGCGATGCCGCCGTTGAAGTACAGCGGGTTGTACAACCGGCCGATACCGAGGCTCGACTCGCGCCAGCCGGCGATCCGCCGGTTGATCGCGAAGTCGCCGATCGGCGTGATCGAGCTGCCGCTGTGGTCTTCGTTGACCCAGGGGATCCCGCTGCCGCTCGATGCGTGGCTGATCAGGGTGGGAGCCGACGAACCGGGATCGTAGATCTTCACCAGCTGCTGGGAGAGGTCGAACTCCACCCACCGCACGTCGTGATCCTCTGCCGGCTCGCCGATCTCGCCGCTGACCAGCAGCTCCCACGCTGCAGCGTCGAGCGGTCCCCAGTCGCCGTCGACCGGGATGCCGGCGAGCTTCTCCAGCGCCCACACGGCCGCGGTCGTCTTCCGGCCGTACTCCCCGTCGGCCGGTCCGGGGTCGAACGGACCCTTCGCGAGCTGTCGCTGGAGCTCTTCCACCTTCGGGCCTTCATCGCCAGCCCGGACCACCAGGCCGTCGTAGCGGTAGTCGACCAGCGCCTGCACGGTCAGCCGGTCGGCGTCGCCGGTGGGGTCGAGACCGACCAGCGCCTGGAACGCGGCCACCGCGGCGGCGGTCCGAGCGCCGTAGTCGCCGTCGCTGGCACCGGGGGCGAAGCCGAGCTCGGCCAGCCGATTCTGCAACGTCTCGACCTCGGCGCCGGAATCGCCCCTGGTCGCCGGCTCGAGTAGGAGCTCGGCGGGCGGTGGCTCGAGGGAGGCCCCGACCTCGATGGCCTCGCCGTCGGGCGCCGGTGCTGCACCGGCGGACTCGTTCGACCCTTCCTCTTGTTCAGGGCGGCTGGCCTCGTCTGCGCCTTCATCGTCGGCTGCCGACCCGGCCGCTGACGATCGACCGTCGGAACCGGCGAGCGGTGCAGTCTGCGCCGGCGCCGGGGTTGTCTGCCCGGTGTCTCGATCCGACAGCGTGGCCTCGCCCGAAGAGCATCCAGCCACGAGCATGACGATCGCCGCCGGCGCTGCCAGGATCCGTGTGATCATCGTCCCCCGCTCCCACGTCGTCTGCCAACCAAGACAACGATCGACAACTTGTCTACCTCTCTAGACGCTTCGAGTCCCTGAATGGTTCCAGCCGCTCGGCGAACCCAGCCTCGCCGCAACTTCGGGTTTCGGTCCAGTCCGGGCGCCGTCCCGCCAGACCCAGTTCCCTGGGCCGGTCGAGCATGGCGCCCCGTCTAGGTCAGCTCCCGGCGCTCGAAGAGGGCAGCTAGCGCGTTGAGGAGGTAGCCGGCGGCGAACGCACCGGTCGCGACCCGGCCAGGAACACGTCTTCGAGCGATCGTGGCACACCAGATCGATGCGTCCCTCCGTCGCATCATGGTCGATCCGTCGGTGGCTGAAGGGTCCAGGGATGGAGGTCCAGAGCAGGGCCGGACCGAGTACTGCGCATAGGTGACATTGGTCACAAAAACGCTCCGCGATGTCTCATCGGCGCCGTTGTGGTGTAGGTAGTTGTACTCAGGTGCGGGCGGCTCCACCCCTCTGGTGGGGTCGACGACAAGGCGGAATCACAGCGGTCGAGCATGGGCACCTCGACACGTGAGCAGTCTCTCGGCGGCGGTCTCACGGTCGCCGTCTACGAGGAAAGGTGTCCATCGTGAACGAGGTGTCCTCATGAGGATCGCCCAGGTAGCGCCGCTGTACGAGGCGGTCCCACCCCAGGCCTACGGCGGTACGGAACGGGTCGTTGCCGCGTTGTGCAACGGTCTCGTGGCCCGCGGCCACGACGTGACGTTGTTCGCCAGCGGCGGTTCGTCTACCGACGCCAAGCTGGAGCCCGTCGTGCCGAGGCCGATCCGGCTCGGCGCGACGCCGGAGGAGATGGTCCACATCGCACCGCATCACCATCTCCGGATGCTGTCCGAGGTGTACCGACGAGAAGAGGAGTTCGACGTCATCCATGCCCACACCGGCGTGTGGGCTCTGCCGTTCACCGACCTGGCTCGAACCCCGACGCTCCATACGCTGCACGGTCGCCTCGACTATGCAGTCGATCGCAAGGTGCTGCCTCTCTACCGGCACGCGCCCCTGGTCTCGATCAGCAACAGTCAGCGCCGGCCCGTGGCGCACCTGCCGTTGCGGTGGGCGGGAACGGCCTACAACGGACTGGAGCTCGACAGCTACTCGATCGAGCGAGGCTCCGGTGACTATCTCGCCTACATCGGACGGATCACGCCCGAGAAGCGCCCGGACTGGGCGGTCGAGGTGGCCGAGCGAGCCGGATTGCCGCTGCGGGTCGCCGCCAAGGTCGACCCACTCGACGTCGAGTACTGGGAAACCGAGATCCGACCGCTGTTCGAGGCCAGCGATGTCGAGTTCATCGGCGAGATCACCGAGGCCGAGAAGCCGGAGTTCTACGCCGGCGCCGCTGCGCTCGTGTTCCCGATCGACTGGCCGGAGCCATTCGGCCTCGTGATGGTCGAATCACTCGCCGCCGGGACGCCGGTCATCGCCCTCAATCGAGGGTCGGTTCCCGAAGTCATCGAGCACGGCCGGTCGGGCTTCGTGTGTAACGACGTCGACGAGATGGTCGCAGCGATCGGGCGCCTCGACACGCTCGACCCGGAA
>JAOTYQ010000812.1 GCA_029861725.1 Acidimicrobiia bacterium
GGATTCAGACCCGAGTTTGTCGGGGGTGTCGCGTAAGTCCTGGTCAGCGGAGCGCGGTCGGGGAGTGTTTCCCCTACATTTCTGCGTTTCGCCTGGTCAGCGGGTCAGGCGACCTCGGCGGTGTCCCACCCTCGAGTATCGACCTGCAGGGCGGCGAGAATCTGAGCCTGGAGAGGGGTGCGGCGAGTGATGAGCCCGATCCGTCGGCCACCGACGGAGAGCTGGACCTGTCGGATCCGGCCCAGTTCTCGTAGTGCCCGCTGGGCGGAGAGGTCCTGACCGTCGATGTCAGGATCGCTGATGCCGGCAGCGGCGAGGGCTTTGCCGATGAGGGTCTCAACCACGGCGGCGTAGACGCAGACGGCGATATGGCCCTTGACTCGCTGTTCGGTCCAGTGCCTGACCGGGCGCAGGTGGAGGAAGTCTTTGAGGGTCCGGAACCGGTTCTCGACTTGGAGGAGCTGCCGGTAGGCGGTCACGATCCTGGCCGTGGAGGCCTGTTCCTTGGTGAGGCTGGTGGTGAGCACGTAACGCCCGGCGAGTTGCTGCTCGTAGTCGTGGGCTGGATCGTTGTAGTGGTAGAGGAAGTGGCCTTGGCTGATCTCGATCTCGAACAGCCCGGCCACTCCGGATCCTCCGAGGATCTTCTGGGCGGCCCGCCCGATCGCAGCCGGGTCTTTCAGGCGGCTGGCTCGGACTCGGTCCTCCAACGCCAACAACTCGGCCTCGCATTTCGCCACCAGTTCAGCGGTTCGGGCGGTGTCCCGGCGATGACGTTCGTCGGACTCGACCACGACCGCTCGGGTTCCGTCGTCCAGGGTGACCTCGGCCGCTCGACTGTTCGCTGCCGGGACCTCCACCCACTGTGTTGCATCGCTCTGGGCGAGGGTGAGGGCTTCCGCGCAGGAGGCGTCGCGGTGGAGGCGGGTGGCCATGATGTGATCGAACCCCCGGTCGTCGACGTCGTCGATGTTGGCAGCGGAGATGAGTCCCCGGTCCGCGACCACGGTGATGTTGCCGACGCTGAACCGGTCGGCCAGATCAGCCAGCACACCGGGCAGGGTCGACACATCGGCGGTGTTCCCGGCGAACACGTGATGAGCGATCGGGATCCCATCACCGGTGCACAACAGTCCGATCACGACCTGGGGGCGGTCGCTTCGCTTGTCCCGGGAATACCCGAACGCCTTGGACGGGAACCGGTCCGATGGTCTCGGGTCGCCCTCGAAATAGGTGGAGGTCAGGTCGTAGCAGACCATAGAGAGGTCCATGTTCGTGAGGTCGCACAGCCGGGCATACAACTCGGTCTCCGTGGTCTCCTTGCTGGCGGCGATGATGTCGAGGGCCCGGTAGTACTGATTCAGCGACGGGGCCGTCCACCCTTCGGGCATGGCCACGTCACGGTCGACCCATTCGATCAGCCGCCGTTTCGAGCACGGGTCGATCAACCGGTTGGCCACCATCGCAAACACCGCCTCCGAGAACGACTCAGCGCCCCGGTCGGTGCCCTGTTTGGCGAACCAGACATCGAGCCCAAGGCGTGCCCACACCGCCGCCACCCCAGCCGTTGACCCCACCACCCGGGAGTCCTCTGCTGACATGGCGGCCACTGCGACCTGGTCCCGCTGCAGGTGGTTCTCCAGGGCGGTGATGATCCGTTCCAGCTCACCCGACGCCCGCAGCGCGGTCACCTCGCCGAGGCGGAGCAGGGTCCGGTGGGTGTTGCGCCCGTCGACTCGGACCGACTCGACCAGCGACAGGTACTCGTAGGTCTTGTCGCCCCTCCGCCGCCGGGTCGTCTTCACGTGCACCCCAACACAATAGCCACAAGTAGCAGCCACGTCGAGAACGTGTCGCCCCTACACTTCCGGACCCAAACCCCTCCCGAAAACCTGTTTCCCCAGGTCAGCCAACCGCACCCACCCCCAACAAGGGCCTACCCCGACAAACTCGGGTCAGACACGGTCCGGCTAGCTGAACGTTTCGTCGATCTGGACAGGGGAATGGCTACCGCCACAGCAACCCCGATAATCCGACTTGCTGCGACCAGGGACAACATCGAGGAGCTGACTGGCTTCGACATCCACGATCTGGGTCGACCACTGCTGCTGGCGCCAGCGGCCCACACCGCACCCTATGACCTCATCAACACCAACGGCTGAGACATCACCGAACCGCCCAGGGTCATCTGTCGCTGCCTGTAAGCGGCAACCGCGTTCATCACGGTGTCCCACCCACAACGCAACTCTGCGGCAATGTCGGACACGCAGCGTGAGTGCCTCTTGACCCCCAGGAACGCGACGGCCGTCCACGGGGACTCGGCTCGTCCGGCCAGGGCCGTGACGTGGACAAACGCAGTCCAGCCAGTCCAGCCTGCACGGCTCGATCCCGATGGGCACGGCGTTTCTGCATACATTTTGCATACATGAGAGCTGGCCACATCCCAGACCGGCGCTGGACGGCCCGCTGGGCATCGAGGAACCGCCGGGATTCGTGATC
>JAOTYQ010000195.1 GCA_029861725.1 Acidimicrobiia bacterium
AGCGGGGGCTCGGGCGGCGGGACGGGGGGACGGGGCGGGAACGGAGCCGACGAGGGAGTCGGTTCAGGCCGCCAATCGCTCGATCGAGCGGAGGCGGGCGCTCGCGGCTCTCGGGTTGCGTTCGGCTTCGGCCGGCGTTGGCCGTCGGGCCAGGGGGCGGATGTTGGCGAAGCTCGGTGTTGCCACCGCCACGGGCAAGCCGGGAGGGTCGGGCGAGCGGACTCGGTTTCGGAACACGCCCTTCACGATCCGGTCCTCGCCGGAGTGGTACGTCAAGACAATGCCCCGGCCCCCGACTCGCAAGGCATCCAGGGCCGACTCCAACGCCGGTTCGATGACCCGGAGCTCGTCGTTCACCTCGATGCGAATCGCCTGGAACGTCCGCTTGGCAGGGTGGCCGCCGGTGCGGCGAGCGCCCGCTGGTATCGCCGAGACAACGATGTCGGCGAGGCGAACGGTGCCGTCGATCGGCCGGGCCTCGACGATTGCCCGGGCGATGCGGGGAGCGAAGCGCTCATCGCCGTTGCGTCGCAGGAGCGCGGTGAGCCGGTCGCGGTCGTAGGCGTTGACGACCTCGGCCGCCGTGGTCGTAGCGTCGGGGTCCATCCGCATGTCGAGCGGTCCATCGTGGCGGTAGCTGAACCCCCGCTCGGGATCGTCGAGCTGGGGCGAGCTGACGCCGAGGTCGAACACGAAGCCGCTGAGGTCGGCGACCCCGAGAGCATCGAGCACCTCGCCCAACCGGTCGAACCGAGCCCGATGCAGCCGGACGCGAGCACCGTGGGGGGCGAGGCGCTGCTCGGCGGCAGCCAAGGCAATCGGGTCGCGGTCGATCCCGATCACCGTCAGATCGGGCCTCGACGAGAGCACGGCGTCGGCATGGCCACCCCCGCCGACGGTGGCGTCGAGGACTTCGCCGGCAGGTACCTCGGCGATCAGGGTGACGACCTCGTCGACCATGACCGGCTGGTGAGCGAACGGCTGCGAATCGTCGGTGGCAACCATTACCTCGAGGGCTCGTCGTCGTCTGGATCGGCCATCGATAACCTCCCGGGCTACTGCGCACGCCAGGATTTCTCCCTGGACGTACTGGAAGGAGTAGCGGGCGGAGTTGTGGGGCAGAAGCACCCCTTCCTGCATCCCGGGAGGCAATCGATGAACGATTCCGTCTATCGGCTTCGCCCATCCTCCTTTCTGTGATCCGTTTCGGTGTGTCGGTCGACCATCGGTGGTCGGTCGTGGTCAGAGGCCGAGCCGGGCAACGGCTTCGGCCAGCTCGTCTGCGGTCTCTTCGGTGTCCTGGTCGGCGGCGTACGCTTCGGCTGGCCAGATCTCGACTCGATCGAAGAGCCCGCTGACCACGACCTGGGAGTCGAAACCCAGCTCGTTCAACAGCTCGCGGGGCAGGGTGATCCGGCCGGCGGCGTCGAGCTTGACCTCCCGCACGCTGTTCATGAGCTTCCGGAAGACGCGCATCGAGATGCGAGACGCCTCCGACTCGGCTTTCCACTTCTCGGCGACCGCTCGGAAATCGTCGGGGCTCCACAAGCCGATACAGCCGTCGAGGAGCGTGACGTAGCCACGCTCTGCGACGAAGGCGCGGAAGGGAGACGGCAGTACGACTCGACCCTTGTCGTCGAGTGCATGTTCGTACTGGCCGACGAACAACGCTTCACCCTTTCTCCTCACTCGCTGGCTTGGTCCAACTTCGATCGCTTCGTGGAGGTGTTTCGCACGGCGCGGATGCGGTCGAGGCCCCCGCCCCCGGCCGGCCCAGCGCCGGTTCGACCGAGGAAGCGGGAGAACTCAGGTCACCCACGCTGTGGGATCATCTCCCACTGCGTGACAGAATATGACACTTTCCCCCACTCCACAAGGGTTTTGACCCCCTTCAGCGCGAATTTGCCCACCGACAGCGCGAACACCTGTTCGGTGCACTCGTCGGGATGGCCTCTGACCAGGGCAGACGCAACCTCCGGGCGGTGGGGGCCCGGTGGGTCGGAGTGGGGCGCCGGGGTGGGGCGCAGTGGGGCGCTCCACCCGCCAACCTGGGTGAGTGGCACCTGCGGCGCACAACCTCGACTGGCAGCTCGAGCGGTCGACCGGCTCGGCGGCAGCCTTGCACCACCGCGCCGTGCCCGACCCGGCCAGCCCGACGATCTGGCTCCACGACGTGGCACAGCCAGCACTCGTCCTGGGTAGCGCGCAGGACGACAGCCTCGTGAACCGCCCGGCGGCGGTCGCCGCCGGCGTCGAGGTCTGTCGCCGCCGATCGGGCGGCGGGCTGGTCGGTCTCCGACCTGGCAACGATCTGTGGGTCGACGTCATCGTGCCGGCCGGCTCGGCGCTGTGGAGCGACGATGTCGGCCGCGCCTCCCACTGGCTCGGAGCCACGTGGGCGGCGACGCTGACGGCGGTCCTGCCGCCGGGTGCAACGATCGAAGTCAATACCGGTTCGCTCGTGCGACGCGAGCAGGGGCAGATCGTGTGCTTCGCCGGAGTGGGGCCGGGCGAGGTCGTCGTCGAGGGCCGCAAGGTCGTCGGGCTGTCCCAGCGCAGAACCAGAGGGGCGGCCCGGTTCCAGTGCGTGATGACCTGGGCGTGGGACCCGTCGTGGCTGGTCCCGCTCATCGATGCCGCCGCCTTGGATCGCGCCGACGTCGACCTCGACGCGCTGGCCATCGGGCTGCCGCCCGAGCTCCTCACCGACGACCGTGCACCGACCGTGGCCTCGGTGACCGACGCGTTCCTGAGCTGCCTTCCCCGGAGGTGAACGCCGGCCCTGGTTCGGCAACGACCAGGTTAAGAACCTCTCATTCCCGCCAGCCGTTGACTAACTTGGCCGCCATGTCCCGGGCACTGGTGCTCAACGCAACCTATGAGCCGATCGGCGTGGTCTCGGCCCGCCGGGCGGTCGTGCTCGCCCTCGACGAGAAGGTGGACGTGCTGGCCGATACCGGTGAGCTCATCGGATCGGCGACCCTCTCGCTGCCGATCCCGTCGGTCATCCGCCTCCGGTACTACGTGAGAGTGCCGTACAAGCGGACGGCGCCACTGAGCCGGCGGGCCGTGTTCGCCCGCGATCAGGGGCGCTGCCAGTACTGCAACGCTTCGGCGGAGAGCATCGATCACGTGGTCCCGCGGTCGAAGGGTGGGGAGCACACGTGGGACAACGTGGTGGCTTGTTGCCGCAAGTGCAATACCTACAAGGGTGACCGCCTGCTCGAGCACTGCTCGCTGCGGCTGCGGACCCGGCCGACCGCACCAACCCAGTACGTCTGGGTCAAAGTGGCGGCGGGCAGGGTACCGGCCGCGTGGACCCCCTACCTCGAGCGCCACGCGGCCTGAGCCCCGAGCCCGACTTCGACGATCCGATAACTTGGTCGGCATGCAACCGACCTACACCGAAGCGGCCGCTGCCTACCGGGAGAAGGTGCAGGCCTTCCTGGCCGAGCACCTGCCGGCCGGTTGGGAGGGCATCGGCGCCCTGGACGCGGACGCTGCGGCGTCGTTCACCCGGCAGTGGCGCGACACCCTGCGGGACAACAGGTTGCTGGCCGCCAGTTGGCCAACCGAGTACGGCGGCGCCGGCCTGTCGGCGCTCGAATCGGTCGTGCTGGCCGAGGAGTTCGAGCGAGCCGGCGTACCGACCGGTGGCAGCAATGACGCCTTCAGCATCCAGATGGTCGGCAACACGATCATCGAGTGGGGAACGGAGGAGCAGAAGCGCCACTTCCTCCCCCGCATCATCTCGGGTGAGGACATCTGGTGTCAGGGCTACTCCGAGCCGAACGCCGGCTCCGATCTCGGTAACCTCGGGTGCCGAGCCGCGCTCGACGGCGACGAGTGGATCATCAACGGCCAGAAGATCTGGACCTCGGCCGGTCACCTGGCCAACTGGATCTTCGTGCTCACCCGCACCGATCCCGATGCCCCAAAACACCGAGGCATCACGTTCCTGCTGTGCCCGATGGACCAGCGCGGCGTCGAGGTGCGCCCGATCGAGATGATCACGGGCGAGTCGGAGTTCAACGAGGTGTTCTTCACCGATGCCCGCACCTCGAGGCACAACGTCATCGGGGAGGTGAACGGCGGCTGGGCCGTGGCGATGACGTTGCTCGGCTTCGAGCGGGGGGAAGCCGCGGCCACGACACCCGTCGCGTTCAGGGGCGAGCTCGACCGACTGTTCGAGCTGGCCCGCGACCGCGGCCGCCTCGACGATCCCCGCCTTCGGCAACGGCTCGCCTGGTGCTATTCGAAGGTCGAGATCATGCGCTACCTGGGGATGCGGACGCTCACCCAGTTCCTCGGTGGGAGCCGGCCCGGCGCCGAGGCCTCGATCTTCAAGCTCTACTGGTCGGAGTACCACCGGAAGGTCACCGAGCTGGCGGTCGACATTCTCGGCGCAGACGGCATGCACCTCGCAGGCAAGCTGCCGAACAGCGCCTTCTCGACCGACGCGGCCGGCGCCCGCAACGACTCGGCGAGCTGGATCGGGACGTTCCTCAACGCCCGAGCCGGCACGATCTACGCCGGTACGAGCCAGGTGCAACGAAACATCATCGGCGAGATGGTGCTCGGACTGCCCAAGGAGCCACGGGCCGACACCGGCGCCTGGAAGGACACTCCCAAGTGAGACCGATCCAGGCCCTGCGCAGCGCGGCCGGCTGGGGTCTGGTGGCCGTTGCCGTCGCCACCCGACCACGGCTGTGGGCCAGCGCGGTCGCAGCCGGTGCATCCCTGGCTCCGGGCGGCTGGTGGCGAAGGCCGCCGTACCTCCCGCTCCCCGATCGGCGTTGGCTGCGGTTCCGCCTCGTCACCGCCTATGGCGGAACCGGCGACAGCAGACCGGAGGTCGACGATGTGGTGACCTGGCTCGAGTGGCGTCGGCGCTTCCCGACCGGCTGAGCCTCTCGTCCTGGTTCCTGACGCAATCTGGTCATAGGGCTTCGAGGATGCCGAGCGGGACGTCGAGATGGCGGAGGCCGACGGCCGCGGCGCCGATCAGCGGCCCTTCGTCGCCGCAGCCTGCCGGCCGGATCTCGGCGCCTCGGCTGTGATCGAGTCGACAGATGCGGTCGATCTCGGCCTGGGCGGCGGCGAAGAACGGCTCGCCGTACCCGAGCGCGACCGAACCGGCGACGACCGCCAGCCGAAGGTCGAGCACGTTGGCGATCGAGCCGACGGCCCGACCGACGTGGGTTCCAGCTTCGGCGATCTCGGCGGTCGTGGCCTCCGCCGCCGGGCGACCGGTGTGGGCGGCGATCGCCGTCCCCGACGCTTCGGCCTCGAGCACGCCGGTCACATGATCGGGTAACGGCCGGCCGGGGACCGCCACGATCATGTGACCGACGTGTCCGGCGTTGCCGGTGTCGCCTTCGAGCAGTCGACCGTCGAGCACGATGCCTCCCCCGATGCCGGTCGAGACGACCATCGCGAGATAGTTGCGAAAGCCGACCGCAGCCCCCACCCAGCCCTCGGCCAGCGCGAGCGCTTTCGCATCGTTGTCGACGTAGGTCGGCAGCCCCGTGAGACGGGCGAGCTCCTCTCGGAGCGGGAAGGAGCGCCAGGCACCGATGTTGAGCGGCGATACCAGCTCACCACCAGCGGTCATCGGACCCCCACAGCCCGTCCCACAGACGGCGAAGCGGTCGTAGGGGGCCAAGCGGCCGACGAGCTCGGCCAGCGACGAGAACAAGGCCGCACCGTCGTCGGTTCGCACCGTCGGTGCGCTCACCCGCTCCAGGAGCCGGCCGTGCTCGTCGACCACGCCGGCGGCGAGCTTCGTGCCGCCCACATCGACGGCGAGCGCGAGCCTCTGCGGTTCGCTCACGGGAAGGCACGGGCCAACAGGCCGGTTCGGAGATTGTGTGCTCGGTTCATCGCTCGGCCATTGTCGCAGACGATGATCGTGTTCAGACCGGTCGCCGGACGCTCGGCCCCGGGTCCTCGCCTTCTCCAAGAGGCGGAGTGACGATAACCTGCGCCATGTACGGACACCGTGTGGAGGAAGAGTGAGCGCGACCGAAGCCCCATTGTTCGATGAGACTCGGGCCCATCAGCTCTCCTCCGCCTTCAACGCCGTTCGCGACAACATGCAGCGGGTCGTGCGAGGGAAGCAGGCCGTCGTCGAACAGGTCCTGCTCTGCCTCTTGGCCGGGGGTCATCTGCTGGTCGAGGACGTTCCGGGGGTTGGCAAGACCACTCTGGCCAAGGCGCTGTCGGCGTCGATCGGCGCCAGCCTCGGACGGATCCAGTTCACGCCCGATCTCCTCCCGGCCGACGTGACCGGGGTCAGCGTCTGGAATCGCAATTCATCCACGTTCGACTTCCGGCCAGGCCCAATCTTCACCGAGCTCGTTCTCGCCGACGAGATCAACCGGGCGTCACCAAAGACCCAGTCCGCCCTGCTCGAGGCGATGGCCGAGACCCAGGTGACCGTCGATGGCACCACCCGACCACTCCCCCACCCCTTCATGGTGCTCGCCACCCAGAACCCAATCGAGCAGGAGGGCACCTACCCCCTGCCCGAGAGCCAGCTCGACCGGTTCCTGATGAAAATCTCGGTCGGCTACCCGGCCCGAACCGACGAGCTGCAGATCCTCGAGACCCACGAGGCCGACGGTCTCGTCGATCGGCTCCAGCCCGTCGCCAACCTGAACGACGTACTGGCGATGAACCAGATGGTGACGGCGGTCCACATAGCACCGGAGCTCCGCGGCTACCTGATCGACCTGGCCGACGCCACCCGCCGCCATCCGGCCGTAGCGCTGGGGATGTCACCCCGAGCGACCTTGAGCCTCCAGCGGGTGTCGCGGGCCCGGGCGGCGTCGCATGGCCGGACCTACGTCACCGACGACGACATCAAGACGGTCGTCGCCCCCGTCATCTCCCACCGCATGATCCTCCGTCCAGAAGCCGTACTCCAGGGCACCGAGGCCGCGGCGGTCGTCGCCGACATACTGCGGGCCGTGCCCGTGCCCTACGATCGGGTCTGATGCGCCCCACCCGAGCGGGAATTGGCCTCATCGTCACGACGGTCGCCTGTACCGTGGCCGGCCGGATCCTCGGGTTGCTCGAGCTGTTCGTGCTCGCCGCGATGGGCGGGATCGCGTTGCTCCTCGCTGCGGTCTACACAGCTACGGTCAAGCTCGACCTCGCGGTCGGCCGGACGGCGACGCCGGCCAGGCTACGGGCAGGGGCACCGGCCAGGATCGACCTCGTCCTCCAGAACCGCGCCAGGCGTCGCACACCGCTCATCGCCGCCCACGACAGTGTGCAGGGATCGCGCGGCGCCGCGCTGCTCCTCGCCCCGATCCGCACGGGCGGTGAGGCCCGGATCGCCTACCGCCTGCCGACCAGCAGGCGCGGGGTCGTCAAGGTCGGTCCGCTCGATCTGACCATCGGCGATCCGCTCGGTCTCACGCAGGCCAAGCTCCGGGCGGCCGAGGTGACCAACCTCATGGTCCACCCGCAGCTGATCGAGCTCCGCCCGCTCGTCGCGATCGCCGGCCACGACCCGACCGCCGAGTACCAACCGATCCGATCGCTGGCCAACTCCGGCGACGAGTTCTTCGCGCTGCGTCCCTACGTCGTCGGCGATGAGCTGAAGCGGGTCAACTGGCGAGCGACGGCTCGAACCGACGATCTGGTGGTGCGCCAGGAGGAGAAGCCGAAAACCGGTCGGGTCACCGTGGTGCTCGACCGCCGCAAGGAGGTCTACGACGAGGACGGCTTCGAGCGGGCGGTATCGGCCGCGCTCAGCGCACTGCACAGCGGGTTCCGCGGCGGCGACTCGCTGCGGTTCCTGACGTCGGCGGGACCTGCGGTCACCGACATCCGCGGCCGATCCGACCTCGATGCCGTCGATGAGCAGCTCGCGCTCGTCGATCGCACGGAGTCCGCCTCGCTCATCCGAACGCTCGAGGAGCAGACTCGTGTCGGACGCGGCGGCACGCTCGTCGTCGTGACCGGCTCGATCGTGCAGCACCTCGACACCGCGATCTCCCGCAGTCGCCGCACGTTCGGCCTCGTGATCGTCGTGACCTGCCAGGATCCCGGGAGTCAGCGGCCGCCATGGGCGATCGTGCACGACGGCCACGAGGATTTCCCGACCGTATGGCACCGGGCAGTATCGGCCACGTCGACCCCCTCGGCTCCGATCGTGACAAAGGCGATCGCCCCGTGAACCGCCGCGAGACCGCTCCCGTCGTGCTCGAGGTGGCGGCCGCTCTCCTCGTCCCGGCCGCCGCGTTCGGCTTCATCCGGGTCTTCGTCGACGCCAACGCCATCACCCCGATCATCGGCGCAGCCCTGCTCTCGACCGCAGTGGCCGTGTTGCTCCGGCGGATCCGGGTTCCGCTTGCGGCCGCAGCTGCGCTGTCGCTCGTGTTCCTCTCGGCGCTGATCATCAATCGGTTCGCGCCGGGAACGGCACGGTTCGGCTTCATCCCGACCGGTGCCACCGTCGACCAGGCCGGCCTCCTCATCGACGAGCTGGTACTGAAGTTCCAGGAGCTGAAGACACCGGTCGACGCCCTCGATCCGTTCATCGCCGCCGCCATGATCGCTGCCTGGATCATGGCCTTTCTCACCGACTGGGGGGCGATGCGACTCCGACTGGCCTTCGAGCCGGTGCTCCCAGCCGGGCTCCTGTTCATCTTCGCGGCCGTACTCGGAGCCGGAACCCATCAGGTTCTAGCCACGCTGGTCCTCGCTACTGCTGTGGCGTTCTGGGCCGTGGCCCAGCGCTCGGTCAACTTGGCCGAGGGCAACGCCTGGCTTGCAAACGACCGCCGCCGAGGGTCCGCCGGGGTCGCCCAGGCCGCCGCGGTCTTCGCGGCGGCCGCACTGATCGCGGGGATCATCGTTGGGCCGCGCCTACCCGGAGCCGGCGCCGAGGAGATGCTGTCGTTCCGGGATCAGGGCGATCCGACCCGGGTCGTCGTGAGCCCGTATGTCAACATCGAGTCTCGCTTGGTCGAGCAGACGGGCACCCCGTTGTTCACCGTGACCTCGGCCCAGCCGGCGTACTGGCGGCTCGCCGGGCTCGACGAGTACGACGACAGCATCTGGAAGGTGGCCGGGAACTTCTCACCGGAAGATGGCGCGCTGCCGGGCCGGGAGACCCAGGGTGGCGTGCGGGAGGACATCCAGCAGGACTTCTCGATCTCGGCCTTGCGGGAGATCTGGCTGCCCGCTGCCTTCGCTCCCGCCGAGATCGTCGAGACGACCGCCAACCTCACCTGGAACGCCGAGTCGGGCTCGCTGACAGTGGCCAACGACATCCCGACCAGCGACGGTGTCGAC
>JAOTYQ010000813.1 GCA_029861725.1 Acidimicrobiia bacterium
GACCCCGGGCGGGACGACCCGCCGGGACCCCCACCCGGTCCGGACCGAACACCGCCGACCGAGCCCCATCCGTGGGGTCAGGCACCGCGCACTCGGGGTAAGCTGCCCGAGCCTCCCCCGGTCGGAGGGGTTCTCCCGCCGACCGTTCCCTACCAGGACCCGTCGGCGTACGGCTACACCTACAAGAGGCCCTCGCAAGCGACGACCGCGCTCGTCTTCGCGATTCTCGGCTTGTTCTGCTGCGGCCTGCCGTCGGTGATCGGGACGGTGATGGCCAAGGCCGACCTCCGGGCGATCGCCCGGGGTCGAACCGACCCCGCCAATCACGGCACGGCCCAGGTCGCCTTCATCGTTGGACTGGCGGCGAGCGTCCTCTGGCTCGGCGTGATGGCGCTCTGGTTCCTGGCGGCGCTGGCCTCGATTGCGGCATCATCGGTACCATGACCGCACCGGCCGTGACGGGACGAACCCTGTCATCGACGACGCGACCACCGGGAACCGCCCCGCGCTCGACTGCGGCGGCTTCGCTCGCACCGTCCGCGCCGGTGGAGCTGACCGCGAACCGCTGGTTCCGGCTGCTGGCGATCGCCGTCGCCGTCGCCGCGGTCGGCTGGTCGGCGGCGAGCGATGACGGACCGGTACTCTGCCCGTTCCGTCGGTGCACCGGCGGCTACTGCCCGGGATGCGGGATCACCCGGTCGACCGCCGCCCTGATCCGGGGCGACGTGGCCGGCAGTTGGCACCACCATCCGTTTCTGCTGATCGCGGCCGCCCAGGCGGCGGTCCTGACCGCGCTCTGGTCGGTGGCCACCGCCGAACTGCGGGCTGCCCTGCTCCGGCGGCGTGACGCGCTGCTGGCAGCGAACGGCGTCATCGTCGCCGCCGTCTGGGCGGTGCGCCTCGCGACCGGCCAGATCCCGCTGCCCTTTTCCTGAGTCGGTTCAGCCCATGGGTAGCAGGCCGAGCTGAGCCTTGAGCCGCAGCACTCGCAGGACCGCTTGATCGAGCCGGTACTGGGTCAGCTCCCCGGTTCGCACGGCATCGAGCACGGCCCCGTAGGCGGTCGGGAGGTCGCTCGGGTAGAGCAGGACGTCGGCCCCAGCTGCAACCGACCGGATCGCCAGGTCGCCCTGATCGAGATCGGAGACAGCGCCCATGTTCAATGCATCGGTCATGACGACGCCCTCGAAACCCAGCTGATCCCGCAGCTCCTCATCGATCAACACCGGCGACACGGTCGCCGGTTCGCCCGCCGGGTCGACGGCCGGCAGGGCGAGATGACCGACGAGGACGATGGCGACGTCCTCCGCGATCGCGGCCTCGAACGGAACCCGTTCCCGCTCCTCCCACACGGCACGCGTGATGTCGAGCACCGGGAGGCTGACATGGCTGTCGACGGTCGTCGGGCCGTGCCCGGGCCAGTGCTTCACGGCCGCGGCGACCCCGGAGCCCTGTAGCCCACCGACCGCAGCTCGGACCATGTCGGCCACGAGCAGCGGATCGTCGCCATAGGACCTGTTGCCGATCGCCCCTGGTGTTCCAGGGGTGGTCAGGTCGGCAACCGGGGCCAGCACGACGTTGATCCCCTGGCCGGACACCTGGCGTCCGGTGAGGTAGCCGGCCTCCTCGACGGCCAGACCGTCGCCGGAGAGGATCGCTGCCGGTGGAAAGATGGTCACCCCGTCGGTCAGACGGCTGACCCGCCCGCCCTCCTGGTCGATGGCGACCAGGAGCCCGATCCCGGTCTCGGAGCGAGCGGCGGATTGCAGCCCGGCTGAGAGCGCCCCCACTTGATCGGCGGTCACGACGTTGTGGCGGAGATACATGACCCCGCCGAGCTTGTAGCCCTCGATGATCTCGGAGGGAGTCCGATAGCCGAACACCGTCTCGTTGCTCCGGGCCTCGGTCGCCGTGACCGTGATCGCGTCGCTGCCGTGGACGACCGGCATGAACAGCTGGCCCACCTTCTCCTCGAGCGAGAGGTCGCTCAGGATCTCCTCGGCCCGCTCGGGTCCCGGGTCGGGCTCGGGCTCGGCCACGGTGGCGGTCGCTGCCTCGGGGCCTGCAGTGTCGGCGACGGCGGGGGCCGGCTCCGACTGCAAGCGGGGGGCGTTGTTGTTCGCCACCGCCGCCGAGCCAGCGGTCCCACAGCCTGCGGCGAAGAGTCCAGCGAGAAGTGCCAACATGCCCACCGTACGTGGCCGGCGGGGTCGGGGACCCCCCGACTGCTCGCAAGACGATTGCACCCCCTGAGCGTAGGATCTCGCGATGGTAAAAACTGACTGGAACCCGGTGTTACGGACCGAGTTCGACAAATCGTACTGGTCAGCGCTCCAGCAGTTCGTCCACGACGAACGCGCTCGGTACGAGGTCTTCCCGCCCCATGACGAAGTGTTCGCAGCCCTTCACCTGACACCGTACGAGGAGGTGAAGGTCCTGATCTTGGGCCAGGATCCGTACCACGGCCCCGGGCAGGCTCACGGCCTGTGCTTCTC